>JAQSCZ010000107.1 GCA_029945665.1 bacterium
CTACAACCAATAAGGGATTCAGCATTATTTAGCATTAAAAATGTCTATTAAGCCACTTATAGTAAATTTGAATATGTTTAACATCTTTCTGAAAGATCACCAAACTAAGTCCAATACCAAAAACCGGCAGAATGCTTAACCCTTTCTGTCGGCAGGTCTTAGTGGTTAAATTTAATTTATGTCAGTACAATTTCAAGATTAGTTAAAAAGTATGTTTGTTTAGATTTTTCGCAAAAAAAAACGTTCTGAGTGCATTTTTCTTATAACCACGTCAATTTTTCAATTTATCTCAATAAATTAAGCGTGCCGTTCTCGAACTGAGTTATATATCCCGAGCCTAAGATGTACTTGTATTCTACTTGCCATAAATAAACATCTTGTTGGACTAAATTTCCCATAAAGGTGCCATCCCATCCTACTTCGTTTAAATCTCCTTCATAGATTTTCTCACCCCAACGATTGAATATACGCATTGTTAAACTTGAAATATCACGCGTAATTGGTTTGAAATATTCATTGCGCTCGTCATTGTTTGGTGTAAATGCACTAGGCATATAGAATCTGCAATTGTTGTCGCGGTATTGCACCACAATTGTATCACTTGTTGCGCCGCAAACACTGGTTGCTGTTACGATGTAAGTTCCTGCTTTTGTTATTTTTTGACTAGAATCGGTCATGAAAGTGTTATTCCATTTGTAAGTTGAGTTCCAATTGCTCGCATTTAATATAAAGGATTCGAATTTGCACAAGGTGGTATCATTTCCCAATTTAACTATTGGTGGAGGATACACTTCGGTAGTGTATAGTAAGCTGTCTGAACAGCCGTTTACTGTTATTTTATATTGCACTGAATCGCGCCATAATTTGGTTGGCACATATTGGTCATTGATCATATTTTTTCCATAAAAAGTGCCGCCTTTTTCATTGGGTGTCATAGTTACAACTGGACCATTCATACAATAATAAGGAGCCAATTTGGTAAATCCAGCATCAGGCATCCGCTTTAAATAAACATTGCGCCAAGTTGTATCTCTACAGCCATTGTTGGATGTAATTGTGAGTTCGATTTTTTTGTAACCTGTGTCAGCAAATTGATGGGTAACAACTGAGGTAAAGGCCAAACGTTTTAAGTCAATATTCCATAAATAATTTTTTATGCCGCTTACATCTTTTGACGCATCTGTAAAGCGATAGTTATTGTCTTTTAAGCATTGAGCTGAATCGTTAATTGTAAATTCAGCAATTGGTTTTGGATAAATGCGAATAGTTTTCTTAATACTGTCAACACATAGGCTATCACTAATTACAATATGTGTAACAGCATATATTCGGGTGTAAGAAAAATAATGACTAGTGGATATACCACTATCGATAACCCCATCACCAAAATTCCAATAGTATTTTTTAATTGAACCTTCGGCAATAGAGCTAGTGGTTATAAAGGTTAGGTTTTGGTCGTTAACACATTGCACCGTATCGTTAGTGGCATAAGCAACAATGGGTCGAGCGTATACCCTTATTGTTTTAGTGATACTATCTGTACATGATTTATCTGTAGTTACTTTTAATTGAATGGATTTTAAACCATGTGTTGCATATTGATAGATTATATCCTTAGTTGTTAATTCTTTCCCATCTCCTAGTTGCCATCTATAGTTTAATGTTCCATAATTAACAGTGCTTTTATTGGTGTATTCAAAAGATTGATTGTTTTGACATTGTTTTAAATTATTAATTGAATAATCGGCTTTAGGTTCGGGATGGACGGTTGCATAATGTGCGATAGAATCTCGACAACCTAGGTTGGAAGTGACGTGTAATTTTATTTGATAACTACCTTCCTTTGAATAGGTAAATTCACTGTTCAATTGGGTGTCTTTAAAGCCTGTTGCTGTCTTCCATAAATAGGATAGGGTGCCACTTGGAATTTTACTTGTATTGTTGAAACTAAAACGATTGCCAAACAAGCATTGCTCAGAATCGCCTAGGTAGAAACTAGGCACAGGTTTCGGATAAATTATAACCGTTCGAGTAAAAGTATCTTGACAATTTACCGAAGTATATGCAATAAGACTAACCGCGAGTGTGTCATGTTTGGTATATGTTTTTTGTATTGAAATAAGGTTAGATGTTTGACTGTCACCAAAATTCCATAAATAAGTAAGATTGCCAGAAAAGGATTGGCTATTGTTTGTAAAAATGAACAAATTATTGTTTTCGCATTGCCCAGAATCATTGATTGCAAAAAGTGCTGTTGGTTTAGGTTGTATATATATATTTAACGAGGAAGTGTCTCTGCATTGATTGATACTTTCTGCCACAAAAGATATGCTTTGAATACCTGTATCACTATAGCGTTTAAATGTATCAATACTTGCTTTTTTATAAGCCCCATCTAAATTCCAATAATACGTATTAACGGCGCTATATGGGATTTTATATTGACCCTTGAAGAAAAATAAATTATTATTAACGCATTGCCCACTATCGTTGGTCGCAATATTGCTTATCGGTTTAGGATAGACCTCTATGTTTCTGCTAAATGAATCGATACAACCTGAGTCAGATTGGGTAGTCAGCGTAACTTTGTAAACCTTGTGCGTTGCATATCGGTAATTCACTGGTGTAATAGATGTGCTGTATCCGTTCCCTAAGCTCCAATTATAGTTCATCATGCCACTTTGGATGGTAGATAAATTTATAAAGTTGTATGCTTGTGTATTGAGGCATTGCGTTGAGTCATTGACAGAATATTGAGAAAATGGTTTCGGAAATACTTTTACTTGCATGCCGGCAGAATCGATGCAGCCTTTATTTGATTTTAGAATTAGTGAAACACTGAAAATGCTACTTGTTTTAAATTGCTTGCTTGCGTTTTTTGTTGTGGTAGAATCTTTTTCGCCCAATATCCATGTTGAATTAAAGCTGTCTTTATTAATTGTTGAAAGATTAGTAAAAATGAAATTCTGATTGTTTAAACACTGACTTTGATTGTTTACATTAAAGGCAGGAATAGGCATAGGAAACACTGTTGTGTTTTTTGTGATGGTGTCTTTACAACCTTGATTGCTATTAACAATTAGTCTTACTGAATAAGTGCCAAAAGTGTCATAAGAATGAGATGTGTTAAGGGTGCTTGCCGAGCGCATATCGCCAAAAGTCCAGCTATTAGACATTGTTCCATAGGTCAATTTACTATTGTTTATGAATAGAAATTGGTTGTTAACCTCGCAAGGCAATGTATCTATAATGGTAAATTGTGCACTTGGCTTAGGGTAAACAATTATACTTTTTTGAATGGTATCACTGCAAGCTGAATTGTTAAAAGCGATTAATTTGACTTTAAAAGTATCTTGGTATTTATAGGAATGTATGCTGTTTAAATTCAAAGATGAATCGCCATCTCCAAAATGCCAATTTGAGCTTGTAATGCCATAGCTGTCTTGACTTGTATTTGTATATGAAAACACGTTGCCATTCACGCACTGATTAGGATTATTAATGGTGAAATTGGCTATCGGTTTTGGACTTACACGGACTTTAAAAAGGAGGGTGTCTGGACAATTAAAATTGCTTAGCGTAATTAGTTTAACGGTGTAATTGCCTGTATCATTATAACGGTAATTGAGCACAGAATCTGTGCTACTATTATTGTCTCCGGTAAGCCACTTTCTTGTCCAGTTGCCAGAACTTATACTGCTAGTATCTGTAAATTTAAACTGTGTTGAGTTGATGCACACATCTGCAGATGGAGCCATCTTTATTTTGCTAACAGGATTAGGGTATACATTAATTGTGTCTATGCTTGTATCGCGACAATTATAAGCTGTTTTAGCTATAAGCTTAACAAAATAAGTGCCTGAAGCTGGGTACACAAAAGTGTTGTCTTTAAGAATACTCGTATCATTGTTGTTAAATTTCCAGTGATATGCCAATGCGCCTGTATCTGTTGTGCTAGTATTTGTAAATACAAAACGATTGCCAATTTTACATGTATTGTTGTAATTAACTTTAAAGCTTGCAGATGGCAATGGGTAACTAATCACTGTTTTTGAAATGGAATCGGAACAGCCAAAAGGGGTTGTAGCTAAAAGTTTAACTGTGTAGTTTCCAGCACTCGTATAAATTTTGTTAGGCGATAAGGTCATCGCAGTGTCTCCATTTCCAAGGCTCCATAAATATGATACTGGACTTTCTTTTGAAGTGGTCGTATTGTTTAATCGAATGGTGTCCTTTAAACATTTATTGGTAAAAGTAAAGTTTGTGTTAGGTCTGCTATGCACCCAAACATCTTTTGTTATCGAATTAATACAACCGCTTAAGGTGTAAACAGTTAATTTTACACTGTAGACTGATGCACTAGAATATGTCTTTAACGGGTTGGAGATATAGCTGTAATTGCCGTCACCAAAATACCATGACCAATAATAAACTTTGTCATTAAAGGTGCCAAGTGAGTCACTAAACTGAATTGAATTACCTAAGCATACATCTTTCTTGTTGAATGATACAATAGGTGCATAGGCCACGCGAACTGGAATTTTTACTTGACCAGTGCAGCCATTGTTTGTCGTTGTGTTGAGTGTTACAATATAGGTACC
This sequence comes from bacterium, assembly GCA_029945665.1. Taxonomy (GTDB): domain Bacteria; phylum Bacteroidota; class Bacteroidia; order NS11-12g; family UBA955; genus JABMMZ01. Next base: position 4,602 of record JAQSCZ010000107.1, read on the forward strand.
TGAATCAGGGTATTGATGCACAGGATTTGCATTTGTCGAGGTGTCACCATCGCCAAAGTCCCAATAATTGCTTGCAATATTTCCAACATTTACATAGCTTTGATTTGAAAATGATACGGTACGTGTATTGCAATTGATGTTAGTGGCAAAATTGGTTTTTGGTTGTTCGTAAGCTGTAACCTTCCTTAAGTTGACAGTAAACGGGGTATCAGGAAACACTGATGTGCATGTAACCGGAAATCCATTGTTAGTCATATATGCTGTGGCAGTAAGGGTTGGGTAATAGTTGCCATATGAGCCATAAGTGTAACTTATGGTCGTGTCTTTTGTGGTAAAAAACGAGGTTTTTTGCACTTCGCCAAATTGCCATAAGTAATTTGCAGAAAGCGTACTCTTGTTTTTAAATTTTATTTTAAGCGGTGCACAACCAGCTGAATCGCCATCGAATTCATAGTAGGCTTGGGGGCCAACGATGGTTATATTTTTGGTGGTGCTATCGGTACAACCTTTATCGGTTTCTATAAATAGTTTCACTTTGTAAGTACCTGTTTTTAGGTATTTACTAGGACTTGGGAGAATACTTGGAGAGATGCTTTTTCCAAAAGTCCACTTATAGGCTTTAACAATGCCATTATATGGTATGATTCCGCTGAGTGAATCATAGGTAGAAATAATTGAATTAAAGGCAACTTGTTGTGCACAAATAAAAGTATCGCGAACGGTTTTAAAGTCTGCATTAATTCGGTACACTTTGATTAGGTTAGGATGGATAAATGTATCTTTACAACCCGCACTGTCAACGGTTGCTAAACTCAATTTGTAGTTGCCAATTTTATTGTATTGAATGGTCGGTAAGGCATCGCTATTGTTAAATCCATTGCCATCACCGAAATTCCATTTAAAAGATTCGAGGCCTTTGTTGAATCTGGCGCTATCGTACCAATAGAATTTAGGGTCATTCCAATAGCTTACATACTTATAAAATGTTACACTTCCTCCCACGCACATTTCGCCAAGCGTAGGTGAGAAAAAATTCGAATAGCCAATTTGGATGGTCATCGTATCGCTTCCGAGGCAACTTCCTTTATGCTGTAAGGCTAAAACAGTTTTGAAAATGCCTGCATTTTTGAATTTGTGTGAAATGGGTTGACAATTTGTAACTTTCGTAAAGCTGCCATCACCCCACCACCATACCATGGAGATCATGGAATCCGCCTGAGTGGTGTCCGTCATCGTAAAAGTTATGACCGAGTTTTTGCAAAAATGTTTTTTAGGATCGAAATTACTTGTGAATTTAGGATTCACTTTACTAAATTTAATAATATTAGGATACCACGCTGTATCGGTGCATTGTTTGGAATTGGTATCTGTTCCGTTCTGTAAAACGATGCCTATGGTTATTTGCCCATTTTGTTGAATTTTCGAATAATCGTAGTTGTGAAAAGTATCCATAAAACGCCAATTTGAGTCGAAATTTGAGGTAGTAGCAGCATAAGCACTATCCCAAATAACCCAATAAGATTGCTGTCCGCAACCCGGTACAGTTTTGCTGAAATCTAAATTAACGCGTTTGTATTTTTCTGGACCTGGACAGAGTGCTTTTGAAAATACGGTTAAGCCTGTTTTTGCATTTGGCTTTGTGAGTGGTAATGCCACAATGCTAGTGTCTCTGCAGCCAATGGTAGTATCGGTAATAATTAACATCGGGGCATAACAGCCCTCTTTGCCAGGTGTATACATGTGGCGCACACCTGTTGAATCTTCTGAGTACCTACAATTGCCATTTACATTGATTCCTTTTTTTGTATTGCTTGTGCAATTTGATGCAAAACCATCGCCAACATCCCAAAAGAATTTTAATGATTTATTCTTGTAGTATGTACTGATGTTGTTTAGTGTTATTGTGTCGCGAATACTGCACTGATATTGATTGCTAATGTTGCCTATGGCCGCCTGTGGTCCAAAAATAATAAGCGAATCAAGTATCACTGTTTTGCCACAGTTGTTTTTGGTAATAAAAAATTTAGGATGATAAACACCAACTTGTTTGTAATGGTAGGTATGTGTAAACTTGTTGTAAATTGTATCGCCATTATCCATGTTCCAATAAATAAACGCTCCAGGATTATTGGTTTGTTTAAATCTTAAACGGTTGGTGGATCGACATACGTCAATAGCCGAATCTAATTTAGCATCTACCGAAAAATTCGTGTTTTTTACTGCACCAAGACTCAGGAAGGTATCTGTGCAGCCAATATTGTTAACTAAAATTAAACGCAAATTGAATACACCATCTTTTACATAATCATGTGTTACAGTCGCCCAATTGCTGTTATCAAAGCTACCATCCCCAAAGTCCCATTTATAACTTGTAACCTGAGGTGGAGATTGATTCGATATGTTTGTGAAAGCGACACTCGTTTTAAAACAACCCACAGCATTTGTGAATTTTGCTCTGGCATCAAGTTCAGGATAAATAATTACTTTAACAGGTGAGGTGAACGAGGAAGCGCAGCCTTTCTTGTCAATCATGTTAACACTTAGCATATATCTGCCGCCCAACACATCTGTGTAGGTATGGCAAATGATGCTGTCTTTTAAACCTGTGGTGTAGTCAACAAATCCATCGTCGAAAGACATTGCACAGTATGATAATAATGCACCTGATGGTTTCAATTTAAGGCAAACTGAGTTCTTTTTAAAACATTGAATCGAATCAAATATTGCAAAACTAGCGTTTGGTTTAGCATTAATTTTAATTTGTTTTGATGCCTCACAGACACTACCATTTGAATACGTGAAAATAGCTTTTACAATAAAATTGCCTGAGCTATTATATTGGTGAGATGTGTTTTGTGTTAAACTCGATGAGGCATCGCCAAAATCCCATTTATAGCTCGATGTGCTTGAACTTCCCGCACTCATGGAGAAGGTAATTAGATCGCCAAGACAAGCCGAATCTTTGTTAGTGGTTAAACTGATTGCGTCGAATACGGTTATTGAATTTGAAATGGTATCGACACAGCCGTAATTAGTGTTAACTATATACCGAATGTTTTTGTTGCCAGTACTTGTGTACGAATGGCTTGGATTGCCTGTACTCGCCGTGCCACCATCGCCAAAGGTCCAAGCATGACTGGTGATTTTGTCAAACGTGTCTATGGCCGTGGTCGAAATAAAGGCTGCTGATTGGTTGAGGCAAGTTTGAGAAACGGTGTAATCTGCGGTAAGTTTTTTGAGTATCCGCATTGATTTTGTAACTGTATCTGCACATCCATTTGAATTGTAGATAATCAGTTTTACATTGATTAGACCATCGATTTTGTATTGGTGACTGGGATTGGAAAGTGTATCCGTATTGGCTGAGCCGGAAAAAGGATCGCCAAAATCCCAAAAATAACGGAGGTTACTTCCGCTGCTGCTATTTGTAAAGGATACATTGTCACCAAAACATTTAATAGTGGGTAAACTAAAATTAGCATTGCACTGACCTAAACCTTCATTGAAAAATGAAAATGCAATCAATGAAAATACAATGTGACTAATTTTAGTTAGCGCTCTAACCATGTATTAGGGTTATTTTAGTTTATTGCAAATATAGTATTAATTCAATTACTTTAAGGATTTAAGCATGTTTAGTTAAGCTTTTTTACTATAAAATAAGATGCCTTAGATGGGTGCTGTGAATTTGTTGGAAGTAAGAATGTCGTAAAATTATGTAAATTAGTTGTTTATATGCTTGATTTGAATTTATAATGTTTTATTTAAAATATAAAATAATGAATATAAATACTAAAAAATGTTCAGAGTCCCAAGCAATTACAATATCCTCTTTTTGAAGAATACGGATTGACTATTAAGTTTAAAATTGAAAGTTCCAAAATTTACAAAGCTCATTCGAAGGGTTTGTGAGGGGCATTTTAAATAATAAATTCTTTAACAGTTCACTTTTAGTAATTGGTTTTTTTAAATTTGAATGTCCGTAATCATCCATAATTGATAAAAAAGTGTTATTTTTGTAA
>JAQSCZ010000108.1 GCA_029945665.1 bacterium
TTTACAAAAATAACACTTTTTTATCAATTATGGATGATTACGGACATTCAAATTTGATTTTTATTTATTTCCATTTTATTTAATTTTATTAATTTTTCATTTACGCACAATCTCTACTGAACATTTTGCGTGTAATACCACAGATTGAGATACTGACCCCAATAAAAATCGTTCAACTGCTCCGTGTCCATGGGAACCGACAACAATTAAATCAGCTCCGAATTTTTCAGATTCTTCAAGGATAACATCCTTTGCAGAACCTTCAACGGCAGCAAGAGAAATCGAGAGCGAAGGGTTTTTTTTTCGCAAGATTTTTTCTACATATTCATTTGCATTCTCTGCCGCTTTTTTTAAATACTTGGCGGCATCCATATAATATTCAGACATTACCCCTATTGGTGCAGCATTCATTGCATAGAATGAACCATCATAAGCAGAAATAATCCGCACTTTGGTATCGGGTGTAAATGTTCTTTTTGCAAATTTTCTAACTACTGCCTTGCTATGAGCAGAACCGTCTGTAGCAAATAGTATCTTCATAGCTTATTTTTTGTTACTATTAGTATAATAAGGGATTTTTCGCCGTTTTATTTCTTAGCAGGTGCTGCCAGCATATTTATTGATTTTTCAATCTTATCAATATCTCCAGTCATTTTGTTTTTGAAGGATTTCCAATCTGATTTTCTTTCTACCTTATAATCACTCAGCACTTTCTTTAAGGATATGATTTCTTTTTCAAGATTCGATTTTCCATTTTTCAAGATTGTTTTTTCTTTTGTTGTCATTTTATTTAATATTATTGTGATTTTTTAAAATTTAAATTATAAATAGCCGCCACACAAGCACCAACTAACCATCCTATAATGAATGTTTGCACGATTCCTATTAGTTGCTCACCAAGTGAAATGTTCATCCTGATAATATTTGAAACATCAATGCCATGAAGCAAACTGTTGAAAAATATTACTGAGTTGTCATGCCCAGCAATGAACATTACCAAAGCACAGCCAAAATATAGCAGTGCTGCAGTTAAGCCAAATGCGAATCCTAATTTTCTAATACTGAGGTTATTCATTTTTGTGTAATTAATTTGGTATGTGTAGTTTATTGGTTTGATTAATCTATTAAATTATTGTCAAGTTATTTTGACAAATCTTTTTCAAGGAGTAACTTGTGTTCCTGATAGGTTTCTTTTGTTATTTGTCCCGAAGCAAAACGCTTCTGTAAAATATCAAGTGGAGATGCTTTCCTTTTCCGTTGGCCTGGAATGTCATAAGGTGTTGCGAAAATCCAGATTAGAAATACCATCCATATCAGCCACCATATAAGGTGCATTCCTCCGAAGTGATAACCGTCATACATATACATAATTTTTATTTATTAATTGTTTTGTCTAAATTGAATTATTATTTCATGTTATCCCCGCAGCACATGCCTTTCATGGATTTCATTACATGTGGATGCGATTCCATTGAACCCATCATCATTTTACATTTTGCAGGGTCGTCATCGCACATTTCCATTGTTTTTCCCATCATCATTTTGCACATTGTTGAATCCTCTTTGCACATGCTCATCATATTGTCCATATTCATACCCATCATGTTTGGATCGTTCATCATGTTTGCCATCATCATTCGCTTGCAACTGTCGTTGTTCATCATTTCATTCATCATCTCTGTCATGTAAGGCTGATTATGAACCATTGTTTGCACAACATCTTTGCGGTGATCTCCATCTTGAAGATATTGGTCAGCGGTTGGATTTGAATTGCAAGAAGCAAGAAAAGTTAATGTTGCTGCAAATAAAATTGCAATTATTGTTTGTTTTTTCATTTTGATTAAATTAATGCGATGCAAAGTTGGGCAACCTAAGTAAGGAAAGTATTTCACAATAAAAACAATATGTTATAATATTCACACAATTATTCCACTTTTGTCAACTCTCTCAACTACATTTTCATCCCTTCCATAGGGTCGCTGCCTGTGCGAAATATGAATTCACTATTTATTAAATATGCACCACTAATTACTATTTTTGTATTTGGGTTTATGTTCGATTTAATCTCGATTAGGCCATTCACTTCTTCACCTGTTTCTACCATTTTATTTTCAAATTTTCCATCGCTTTTTTCAATCCAAATATAACTTGATTTTTCATCTTGTATTACAGCATCTATTGGAACAAAAAGTCCTTTTAAAGACCCCATTACCAAACTTACATTGGCCTGCATACCGGGCTTGAAAGTTAAGTTTGGATTTGGTATATCTAATCGCACGAGAACAAGTCTTGAGGTTGGAATTACTTCAGAATTAATAAAAGAGACTTTAGCATTCAGTGATTTCTCTGGAAAATCATCAAATGAAACAATAGCCATTTTACCTATACTTATGTCACTTATATAATTTGCATTCACTTGAACCTCAAGCCATAGACTGCTCAGGTCAACTAATTTCAAAAGCGGACTTCCTTCCATCGCATAGCTGCCTTCTTGCATCAACACTTCAGAAACAAATCCTGTGTAGTTACTATAAAATGTGGTGTAAGGGGATAACACTTTTGTTGTTTGTAAAGCTTCTATTTGAGCATTTGTAAGCCCAAAATAAAGTAATTTTTGTTTTGCTGCTTCCAAAAGGTTACTTATGTTTTTATCTAATCCATCCGTCAATTCAAGCTGAAGAAAAGCAGTTTTATAATCTTGTTTTGCAATGGAAATATCTTCGCTGTAAATTTCATATATAGGCTGCCCTACTTTCACATAATCTCCATCAGTTTTTACATAAAGTTTTTCAATTCTACCCATGGCTCTCGTCGAAAGCACATTTACGTTGTTTTGATTGTTTGTTAATACACCTAAAAACTTTTGATCCATTTGGTATTGGGATGCTTCAATACTTGCAGTCTTTATATTTCCAAGCTTTATTTGCTGCTCACTAAGCGTAATTTCATTAATTTTTGAATCAACAGGTTTTATCTTTATTAAATCCATGTGACAAATAGGACATTTTCCGGGTTTATCTTGTTTTACTTGTGGATCCATTGAGCAGGTATAATAAGTGCCATCGTTGTTATTTGAATCCATTACTGTATTATTGTTGCATGATGTAATGAAGAGAATGGATAAGATAAGGAAACAGATTTTTATTGTATTTTTCATTATTTTTCAGTATTAATAAAACTTTCACTATCGATTAAATATCCTGCATTTTTGGCTACTTTATCAGTCATTAAAAGGCCGTTTAATACCTGTATAAATTCGTTCATTTCAATACCTGTTTCAATTGCTTTGCTTTTAAAATTATCAGCTATTTTTACAAAAACTACCTGTTTATTACCAGTAGTTACGATGGCTGTTTTAGGGAGCCACATACCACTTATAGGTTTGCTTTTTAGTATTCCTGTTAATCTTAGTCCAACTGGGTAATTCTGTGTGTTATTTAAATATACTCTTATTCTGTTTGTACGTTCAGAAGGGTCTAACTCAGTTTCAATAAAATTTATTTTTGCCTGTATAACATTGTTTTCTGCAGTCTCTGTAATTATACTGATGAGTTGATTGAGGTAAATATATTGATTATAACCTTGTAAAACATTAAAAATACCCCATACTTTTTTAGTGTCTAGCAGTTTAAAAATAATTTGCCCTTTTTGTACATAATCACCTTCTTTTATGGATAATACTTCTGTAGTTTGCGAAGTACGCTGCATGGAAATACCTAGTGATGCTGTCATACTTTCTGTGCCTGCAATTATACCTGTAGCAGTGCTGTAAACCGATATTATTGGTTTTGTGTGGCTTGATTTTCTTAACCCTGCAATTTGTGATGTGGTCATTCCATAAAGCAACATTTTTTTTTCAGCAGCAGAAATTAAACCTGCATTGTTAGCATCATGTGCTACTAAAAAAAGATAATTTTGCTGCTCTGTGAGTAATTCAGGACTGTAAATTTCAAACAATATTTGCCCCTTTTGTATTTTTTGAAATTTATAATTGACATACATTTTCTCAATTCTTCCACCTGCCCATGCTGCAATATTTAAGGCAGAGTTTGGATTATATGCAATAATACCGGGTAGCTTTATTTCGGATGAAATAGCGGTATCTATTGGAGATACAATCTCAAAATCACCAATAATGTATTCGTTAGTAGGTTTAAGTTGTGCATCAATGGAATTTTTATCAATAGTCTTATTCCCATTTACTTTTTTGATGAGTTTCATACCGCAAATAGGGCAGTTCCCAGGTTCATTTCTGATGATTTGAGGATGCATGGAACAAGTATATTGTTCATCTTGGTGAGAAGAAGGCTTCTTATTTGAAAAGAGATTATTTGCTAAAAAAAATAAACCAATAACTATTCCAATGAATAAAACTGCTATCAAACCATATTTTAAATATTTGTGCATGTTTATTTTATTTCTAATTGTTTCTCAATTTCAACTTGAATAGTAAGTAACATTTGCAACTTGTCTAATGCGTCATTTTGTGCCATATTTAAAGCTTCCACGGCATCAAGTACTATAAATAAATCGCCTGTATTGTTTTGCCACGCAATTAAAGCGGTGGAATAATTATTCTTCAAACTTGGAATAATATAATTGTTCGTGTTGTCCAATTGGCGTTTAGCATTTTCAAACTCCACCTTCATGCTTTCCAGCATTCCAGTTGCTTCATTGAGGGTCATTTCTTTCTGAAATTTCAAGCTTTCGTTTTTGATTTTATAACTTTCAATCGTTGCTGTGTTCATTTTGGTTGACCAAGGCATTGGTATAGTAACCATTCCCATTAAGTTAAATAGTTGCGGTCGGTTGCCAAAAGCAAACATGTGGTCATATCTTACACCAAATTCAGGGAGATATTGTTTCTTTTCTACTTCAATTTTCAAATTATTTAGGTTGATAGTATTTTCAATGGCGTGTAAATCGCTTCTGTTTTTTGCGAGGATACTTGTATCATATTGAAAAGATTTTATATCAAGTAAATTGTAATTGGTATCAATTTCAAAAACGGAACCTTTATCTACGGCCATTAAAGTATTGAGCATTATCTTTTTTTGAGAGCGATCGTTTTCTAACATGACTATCATATTTTGAAAACTTCTGTATTGTGATTTTGCTTTATAGTAACTAGGGAGTTTGTCCATATTATATTCGTACCTAATTTCCATACTTTTGACCATGTAATCTATTAATGCTAAATTTTCTTTGAGCACATTTATTTTTTTGTCAATAATAATCCATTGATTATAATTTGTCTTTGCCAAAGCATAAAGTTGATTGATGGTGTAATTTTTATTTTCTGCTTCAACCGATGACATGGCATTCATATAATTAAAATCTGCTTTTAATTTTGATTGATTGGGTATCATTTGCGTAAAGCCCAACATATAACTGCCCATTCCTGGGTTGGCGCTATTTGTTTTCCACATTTCAGAGTTGTACGGCGTCATAAAAAAACCAGTACTTACTTGTGGCGGCATCCAGCTTTTTGCACCCTTTGCAGCAGCATTCATACTCAAAATGTCAGCATCATACATTTTAAGTTGGGGGTTGTTGGTCTTTATTTTCATTAAAACTGTGTCTAATGAAATCGTTTGGGCCCTACTATTTGTTGCCAAACAAAATGAACAAACAATGGCTGTATATAATTTAATGGTTTGCATGGATAATATTTATTTTACCTTTTGTTTTTAATTCTTGTAATTTTGTGATTTCAAAAACGATAGGTGTTACCAAGAGTACATAAATAGTAGAAGTAATAACACCGCCTATTAATGGCACCGTAATTGGTAACATCACATCTGAACCTGTTCCTGTAGCCCATAGTATTGGGATTAGTCCAAATAGGGAAACGGATACTGTCATTAATTTGGGTCTTAATCTTTTGGCTGAGCCGTAAATAATGAATTCTCGAATAATATCTTCGTTTAAAGTCTCTTTACTATTCCCATGTTTTTCAACCATTTTTATCATGGCTTCATTCAAATAAATAGTTATCAGCATAGCCGTTTCTATCGCTAAACCAAACAATGCTATGAATCCAACCGCTACTGCAACAGATAAGTTGATACCATAAAAATATACCATAAAAACACCACCAATCAAGGCAAAGGGTACAGTAATCATGGTGATTATAGCTTCTTTCATTGAGTTGTAAGTGAAATATAAAATAAGAAATATAATAACTACTACTATAGGAAGAATGAGCCTGAACGTCTTATCGGCTCTTACTTGATTTTCCCATTGTCCACTCCATTCTAAATAATACCCTTTGGGCATTTTAGACATCATTTCATCCAATTTTTGTTGAGTTTCTTTTACAGTACTTCCAAGGTCCCTATCTCTTACATTAAACAAAACACTTCCTCTAAGCATGGCATTTTCGCTATTAATCATTGGTGGCCCATCACTTATTTTAATATCAGCAACCATTTCTAATGGAATGGGACCAAATTCCATGGTTTGAACTTGTACTTTTTTTAACATTGCAATACTGTTTCGGTACTCTTGACTAAATCGAGCGTTTACAGAAAAACGTTGTCTGCCTTCAATAGTAGTAGTTAATTTCATGCCGCCTATTGAGGCTTCTACCACGCTATTAATATCATCAATTGATAATCCATACCGCCCTATTTCTTCTCTTTTTGCAGTAATGTCAATATATTTTCCTCCTGTAATCGGCTCTGCATATAAATCTTTTACTCCAGCGGTACCTTCAAGTGTTTTTTTGATTTTTTGTGCCAAAACATTGATCGTGTCCAAACTTTCTCCATAAATTTTTACTCCAACGTCGGTACGAATCCCTGTTGAAAGCATATTGATACGATTGATAATAGGTTGGGTAAATCCATTGGTTACACCTGGAATTTGTAGTTTATTGTTTATCTCATTTACAATATCCTCTTTTGTTTTACCTTTTTTCCATTCATTTTGGGGTTTTAATAAGATGATGGTTTCTACCATACTAATAGGACTGTTATCTGTTGCTGTATTGGCTCTTCCTGCCTTGCCTAATACATGTTTCACTTCTGGAATCGACTTTATAAGTTTATCCTGAACTTGTAATATTCTTTTCACTTCAGAGTTGGATACGTCTGGCAGCGTAACTGGCATAAAAAGAATTGAGCCTTCATCTAATGGGGGCATAAACTCAGAACCAAGCCGAGTAAACATAAAACCACCAATAATCAAGGCAATTATATTGATTGCCAATACTGACTTTCTCCAATGCAAACAAAACTTAAGGATAGGTGTATATGCTCTTTCCAAACCTCTGTTTAATGGATTCTTATTTTCAAGCTGTAGTTTTCCTTTTAATAAAAAACTAATAAGAACAGGGGTTAGTGTTATTGCAAAAAATGCATCAACAATTAATATGAAGGATTTTGTCCATGCCAACGGACTGAACAATTTCCCTTCCATTCCTGTGAGCAAAAACACAGGTAAAAAAGATGCTATAACAATTAAGGTAGAATAAAACACACCTGGTCCAACAACTATTGAAGATTCTTTTATTAGTTTCAATTTATCTTCAGAACTCAGTGGGTCATTGTATTTCTGAAATATGCTTTTGATTCTATTTTTCATAATTTAGTACTGTTTTCAAGTTCTTCTTGTTTTTCGGAAATTGTTCGATAGGCATTTTCTACCATTACTATTCCGTCATCAACTAAAACCCCAATTGCGAGGGCTATACCTGTTAAGGACATAATATTGGAAGAAATGCCGAAAGCCTGCAACAAAATAAAGCCTACAGCTACTGAAATAGGAATCTGAAGAAGAATAATTAAAGCACTGCGCCAATTGAACAGAAATATAAGCACGACAATAGATACGGCAATCATTTCTTCAATTAATGTTCCTTTTACAGATTCAATAGCACTTTCTATCAATTCACTTCTGTCATAAGATGTTTTGAATGAAACACCTTCGGGTAGTCCTTTTGCGACCTCTTTCATCTTTATCTTTACAGCTTTAATCACTTTATCCGCATTCTCGCCATATCGCATCACTACTATTCCACCAACCACTTCACCTTCGCCATTTTGGTCAAAAATTCCCAAACGTAAATCACCTCCCATTTGAATTGAACCAACATCTTTTAATCGTACAGGAACAGAATTGAAATTTTTAATCGCAATACTTTCTACATCATTTATGTTTTTTATATAACCCAATCCTCGCACTATGTATGCCATGCTGCTCATCTCAAATTTTCGACCTCCTGCATCATTGTTATTTGCTTTTACAACTTTCATTATATCCATCATGCTAACATTGTAGTATTGCATTTTTATAGGATCTAATACCAATTGATATTGTTTTTCAAAGCCCCCAAAAGAAGCTACCTCTGCTACTCCAGGCACCGTTTGCAAAGC
>JAQSCZ010000109.1 GCA_029945665.1 bacterium
TTTTTACAAAAATAACACTTTTTTATCAATTATGGATGATTACGGACATTCAAATAAAAGAATTATAAAACACAACAAATGATTGCAATGTAAAAAACAGTAGTTATTTACTGCGTATTGCTTCTACTGGAACCAACCTACTTGCTCTATAAGCAGGAATAATACCCGCTACCAAGCCAATAGAAGTGGCAAATAATAATCCTTTAATAAAATTAGAGCTGGTCAGTACAAATCGGAAAGTTGACTCCATGTTGTGCTCCAAAAAATAATTCGCACCCATAGACATTAACCAGGTGAGTGTAATTCCAAGCAAACCGCCAACAATACTCAATACAACTGCTTCGGTTAAAAATTGGACTAAAATAAATTCATTCTTAGCACCAAGCGATTTTTGAATTCCAATTTGGTTGGTTCTTTCTTTTACCGATACAAACATAATATTCGCCACACCGAAACCTCCAACTAACAAAGAGAACATTCCAATTATTAATCCAAATGAGCTTACACTCTTAAAAAAAACACCAATCGAATCGCTCAAAAAAGAGATTTTGTTCAAAGAGAAATTATCATCCTCTACTGGTTTTAGTCTGCGAATACTGCGCATAGTACCTCTTAATTCTTCTGTCAATGCATCAATGGAAACATTGTCTTTTGCTTTAATAATCATGTTGCTATTGCGACCAGAGCCATCGCCTGCGGCATAACGCAAAAATTTAATTGGCACCAAAACATTGTCATCGAAGTCGATATTGATAATATTATCTCCTTGATTTTTTAACTGTCCAATGATGGTTACTTGCTTGCCAAAAACGGTCAGGGTTTGCCCTACTACGACTTTCGATTCGGGGAATAAACTTTTAGCTACATTGGCACCTACCACAGCGATAGGAGCGCCAGTATTATCTTCCAATTCATTAAAAAAACGACCATTCTCAATGTCTAATTCCTGAATCTTTGCAAACTCAGATGTATAACCATTGATATTCGCTCCATCAATACTATTCTTACCTGCCTTAACCGTTGAACTCTCACTTGATGTGTAGGATATTGCCTCAATCATTTCATTGATCGGTTGAGCTTTCACCATTTTCACCTCTTGTAATTTAATATCAGGCCTGTTGACGTACTTCCACCAAGGATAATCGCTTCCACCACCAGCCCATTGCCACTTGTCTACATAAACCACATTTTTACCCAGCGATTGAACACTGCTTTTTATGTTAGATTCCAAAGAATCTACAATTGTAAATACAAGGATGATGCAAAAAATACCAATGGCTATGCCGAGTAAAGAAAGGAAGGAACGCAACTTATTATTCACTAATGAGTGCAAAGCCATAGAGATACTCTCTCGCAACAACTGTATGCCTAATAATATTTTCAAAAGATAAGTTTCAATTTTACAATCCTTTTTTCAGAACCCCGACTTAATTTCGATTACTCTTTATTTTTAGCCTATCAAACTTCTTTCTTTGGTGGGAATAATAAACTTAAGCCAATGCTTACCGCAAGGATTGTGAAAATAACAATCAAAGAATGAACATTCGTAAATCCAATCTCGAAAAACCAATGTTCAAATAACATTTTAAACCCTATAAAGGCCAATAAGACACCTAATCCATATTGCAAATACGTAAATAAATGCATGACATTGTTCAATAAAAAGAATAAACTTCTTAAGCCCATAATTGCAAAAATATTAGAAAAGAAAACTACGTAAGGATCTTTAGTTATTGCAAATATAGCTGGCACGCTATCTACCGCAAATATTAAATCGCTAAATTCAACGACTAATACGACAATAAAAAGCGGCGTGAAAAATTTCTTACCGTTCACTTTGGTTGTAAAACTTCCACCATCGTATTCGGAGTGCAAGGCAAGATATTTAGAGGCAAAACGAACAATTGGATGTTTCTCTACATCCATGGTTTCATCCACGTTTTTTGTGAATAAAATTTTGAATCCAGTGAAGACTAAAAAGGCCCCAAACAAATACAATATCCAGCTGAATGAATCAATCAGCGCTGCGCCAAAAAAGACAAACATCATGCGCAAAACAATGGCACCTAAGACACCCCAAAACAAAACCTTTTTGTAGTAAATTTCAGGAACGGCAAAGGATGTAAAAATTAAAAGAATCACAAATAAATTATCCACTGACAAGGAGTATTCTATCAAATAGCCTGTTAAAAAATCGAGGGCGACTCTTTGATTGTAAATCGCCATGTTACTTGCAAAATCTGATGATGCAAATTTTAAATCTGGTTGATATTTTCCTGCAGTAAGCAAAAGTCCTTCTTGGGAATTGATACCATGCATTAGGAGTCCACCATATTGTTTAAGTAGGACATAAAAAACGGCCGCAAAACCTACCCAGATAGCGGTCCAAACCATTGCATTTTTAAAACTTACGTTTTTATTGCTTTTAGAGAAAACGCCCAAATCGAAGGCTAAAACTGCTAAAACAAAAAGTATAAATAGGGAGAAAAAAGATAGTTCTTGGCTCATTTTTAATTAAAGTACAATAATATGCCATTGTCTAGATCTTCTCGAATTTAAAAGCGTAAAATTCTCCACAAATTTCAACTTGAAGCACATAAAACCCTATTGTCAAATTTACAATTTCAATGTTTTGAATACCATTCATGCCACTTGTCAATTCGCCATTTTGAATATTCTGACCAAGCATGTTTTTGATGGCATAGTGTCCATTTTTATTTATAGCGCCCAAATCAATATTCAACAGATTATTACTTGGATTTGGAAATAAATTAATGCTATTATTTTTATTTAGGGCATTCACTCCTGCGTATTGCAAAGCCATTTTTATGGCCTCATATGCATTCACTATACCATATCCATACTGATTATTAGGCACATTGCCGGTGGCCGAATTATGGGTGGCTGTTAATTGCAAGATGGCTTTCATTTGTGTAGCTGTAAGGTTGGGATTGGCTTGCAACAGCAAAGCGACTACTCCGCAAACATGAGGCGATGCCATAGAGGTTCCACTGAAGGCTGTCCAAAAGTTTGTATCATTTCTAAACACCGATCGATACAATGTTCTATCAACCATCCAAGGTTCGAACGCTTTATTGTTAACCGAGGAAGGCACATCGAAACCAGGGGCAGACACATCTGGCTTTATTCTTCCATCGATAGTTGGCCCTTTGCTGCTAAACCGCACAATCCGCCCAGGGAAGACATAAGATGTATCATTTATTTTACCCCCTAAAATATTAGTAAATGCCGAACGAGCCGCCATTGCTCCCACTGATATAACGGCTTTAGATGTACCGCCATTTTCGCCATTGGTAGATTCCGTATTCCCATCAATAAAAGTAGAACTGAAGTCATATTTACTTACTCTGTTTCTGAATGAACCACTGGTCCACTCTTTAACAGCACCGCTATTCCAACCGTGTACTTCGGAATTAATAGACGTCATTTTTACAACAATAAAATACTTCTTCGGCTTAAAATGATCGACCATTAAAGTGATATTAGGCTTGTCATTCAATGTATTTTTTTGCTGACAAGCCATGGTAATTTTAAACAGGCTGGTATCTGCATTTAAATTAAACCCATTGATACTATTACTCGTACTGCTTATAAAAGGTGTTTGAACTATCAAATTTTTATTGGTATCTAAAATCTGTATTTGCATGTTAAAATTTGTATTCGCACTTCCCCAAAAATCAACATATACACTCTCTCTGTTTCTGCCGCTTCTATTATTTTCTATCACAATTGTGGAAACTGTATCACCTGTAAAAGTGTAGTTCCAATGCATGGGATTATCGCCTTCGTTGCCGTTAGCTCCAACTAATATTTTCCCCTTACCTGTTAAATTTTCTGTGGCTAAATCGAATAGACTCTTTCCATCATGGGGACCTGTGTGCATGCCCCAGCTTAGGTTAATAACTGCAGGTTTACCTATAGATTGGGCGTAATCAAAAATATATTTATAAGCATCGATAATGGTTGGATTGGCCACAACATAATCGCCCAAGGCACTGCCACCAATGGTGTCATTCGCATATTTTATAGAGACAAAAACCAACTCAGCTTCGGGAGCCATGCCACGGTATTGCAAACTTGATGTACTTAAACCACTTCCAGCCGCTATGCCGGCGACATGCGTTCCATGCGACCCGTCAAAATCATTGCTATTCTTAATGGCATTCGTATCTGTCAATTCAGTTCCGTAACTATAGCCTGAAGGGGGCAACCCTGTTTTATTGCTTTGTTGCCACCATCTGCTTACACGGTATTGTGACCCATCCTTATTAAAAAATGCGGGATTATTACCTTGGAATCCAATATCAACAATGCCCACTACTACACCTTTGCCACTGTAATTTAAAGGCAGTCCATTTTGCAAGCCAGTTTGCACTTTATCTACCGATGTTGTTACGCGTTCTATATCATTTTTATATCGTGCTGCTGCTGCTTTATTAGCCAATTCTATATAGCTAATGCAAGGAAATGATTGCACCATATTAAACAAACTCGCATCAAATGCAATGGACCACACCTGACCGAATTTTCCATTTACAAAAATACCATTGGCTTTAAATATAGAATCGTTTGCCAAGCCATTTACCAATACCAAAGCATGCGTTTCACCCGTTGTATTAATCAAATCATAGTCCTTATCGGCCAAGGCAATGCGCGAGCTATTAGATAATTTATCTTGGGCCCAAACAGCCGTTACAAGAAATAAGGAACAGGTTAAAACAAGGGAGCGTAATGGTAAAATCATAGTTACAAATATCGTGCATTTGGGGAGTAAAAACAAAGACTTCTTATTAGGCTCAGAAGTAGGGATTTTTAAACACAAAAGTCACAAAAGAAGAATTAAAGTTAGTACGTTTAAATAATTTTCTTTTGTGACTTATTGTTTTAACTTTTGTGCCTTTTGTGTTAAAAAAAACATCGGTGTGCCCCTAAAAGCTCTCGTAGACCCCATGCAATTTATGGTAAAAAGTAGTTGCCAGCAAGCCGACTCTTTGCTTGGCCGTATTTGCTCTCTCGCCTTCAAACATTGCATCTGTTGTTGCTCTGAAGTGCTTGAGCCAATGGTCGAAATGTACCTTTTGTAAATTCAAATGGATGTGTTTTTCAAATACATTGGTTTTATAGCCTTCCTTATCTAATAAAACAAAGGCCCAGAAATTAACAATCTTTGGCATGTGAGCTGGTAAATCGAGGTGAGCAAAAACTGGAGCTGTTATTTCATCCTTTAAGAGTTCATTATAGAATGTATTCATCCAAAGTTCAATATCAGCCTCTGTTGTTATATCTTTCTTCATAGCAAAGGCAAAATTAATCGATTCTTGTCGACTCTTCATTTACTATTTCTGTAATAGGTTTAATTTTACCAAAATTCTTAGTAACAAACATCACACCCAATAATACACCGAAAGCAACCAAAGTGCCTATCACTAGTGAATAATCTTGCGATATCAGCATCACGAAAAACATACCAAATAAAAAGGTCGACATGATAGAAATCAGTAGCGATACCTTTGAATTTATAATGGCTCGTATATAAATATACAAGGGCAAAATGACCATTGCACTTCCTACCAAATAAGCCTTATTAAAACCTAAATGTTCGCTAAATGACAAGAGAATTAAATAAAACAAAGTAATGGCTGCACCTATTACCACATACTGGACAATATGGATATTTTCGCCAGTTAAATATTCGGCTAAAAACAAAGCAACGAACACAATTAATAGCAAAAAGAAGGCATAATTATTGGCTCTCAATGCCATCACATATCCAGTAACAGGATCAAAAAATTTAACATTACAATAATTTGGCTCTACAACTTCAACGACACCTCTATAATCCGTTGTTTCTGCTTGTTTAAAATTAACAAAATTATCCCATCCTTGCTGGGCAAACGGGCGATTTAAGTCTAAGATATTCCATTGTGCATGAAAACTATCGGCTTTTACCATGCGCGATTGAGGTAAAAATCCACCGGAGAAAGAAGGATTACCCCAGTCGCCACTCATTTTAAAATCATTGTTTTTACCCAAGGGTACAAATCCCAAAGTTTGACTACCATTTAAAGTAAATGAAATTTCGAAGGGTTTACCTTCTAACATTCCAAAAAACTCCGAGCAATGAATCCCTTCATCAAATAAATATCTGTTTGATAAGCCCGATGAAAACTCGTAAACCTTGTTGTCTATTTTTAAACTGACTTGCGAGCTTAGTCCTTTTAAATCGGAGATGTGCAAATTGAGGTTGGCTTTCTCTCTTAAATTTCGCGAATCAATGTTTAATTTGGCTAATAAACTTGAATCAAAACGCCCTTTAATCAACACTTCAGTTTTATAGAGAGGCACCATATAAATACCCCTTTTGCGATTCTCTGTTTTTACTTTAGCAATTATGCTCAACTGACTTGGCAAAAAATGCGCCTGCCTAATACTAAGGCCATTCTCCGACTCAACCCCTTGTGATATATAAGGACCACCAATATATTGTTTCTGACCCCATTTATCGGCCACTTCTTTCACCGCTTCGGCATTTCGGTTTTGTCTATCGGCCACCATTCTGCTGATGAAAAAAACAGGGATTAAAAATAAGGCGCAGATAAGGCCAATGAATAAGCTTTTGGTACTGAGTTTTTTTGAGAAGTTGCTAGCCATGATAAATAAAATTTTTATGCAACATTAGCAGAAAAGGAAATACAGAAATGGGCGCTTCGATAGAAGTAATTGTTTGGCAGACCATCTAAAACAAATTCCGATAAAAGGATTTTTTTGGGGAATGAGAATAAAAAATAATGCGGCTTGTCGGAATACTTTGATGCTGTAACTTTTCTTGGGAAGGGAAAAAAAACACCAACAAAAGCGAAATGAATACTTTTTTAACTTCGTTAAATCTTTGCCTCATTGATGACATTATTGGTGTTGTCACCAACAATAAACCTTAACAGTCAAAATGCGTCAGAAGCCCAAATTTATCCACCCCCTTTTCATAAAAACTAGCAGATGAATATTCGTATTGAGAAGTATATTCTGCAAGGCTCGCCTTAACCGGATTAGCGTGAATATAAGCAAGTTTTTGCAGCAGCACTCTCTCTGTCCAAATTGGAACAGTTAAAGGATTCCTTTCCCATATTTGATATTCCCTATCCTTTGCATTAACGCTGAATTTTCCCAAAACTTCTGGATGGTTTTCAATCAAATCATATTTTATTTTCTGAGCAGTAAATTTCAGAAAATCTCTTTGCACATCCTTTCTCTGATTTGGTTCAACTATCTGCCAGATAAGATGGATATGATTATCCATAATTACAAATGCATTAACTATGACCCGTTTCTTTTTCACTAGAAACTGTAGACTTTCTATGATAATTTGTTTGTATTTATTTTGTCTTAGAAGATGTTGCCATTCCAAAATTGTTGCTGTAAAAAAATCCGCGTCGTATCTTTTGAAGATCATTTTAGTTTAGTTTTTACATGCAAGTATAAGAAAAAAAACGTTGCGCCTGGCTTGGTGCTTTGTTGGTGAAAACACCAACAAAGGCAAAAATTCCGATAAAAGGTTTTTTTTGAGGAATGAGAATAAAAAACAATGCGGCTTGTCGGAGTACTTTGATGCTGAACCTTTTCTTGCGGAGGAAAAAAAACACCAACAAAAGTGAAATGAATAATTTTTTAACTTCGTTAAATCTTTGCCTCATTGAATCAACTCTTTACAGAAAACAGCACATTAAATTAATTTTTAACCCCATATTAAATTTGTTTGGCCTAAAGGATTCTTTACTTTTGAGGATTATGAAGTAAGCCTTTTGACTATAATCATTCTATTACAATTAGACTTTAAACCAGATTGAACTTAGTAAAAAAGTGACTTCATTTATAGATACCTCCATCAACAATAATTAATTTTCACAAGAAAAAAAATGATCAAAATAAATATCCCAAGAAACAAAGTTTCAATCAGCCTAATGATGGCAAGTGCAATAATTCTGTTGCAGAGTTGTGTAAAGAAGGAAGAAGTTCCAGAAAATAGTGCAGCTAGCAGCACCATTGCGGATAACATATTAAATACCAACGCTGGTTTCGACTCGGTTTACAATTACACCAAAAACTTTGTAAATTTTGAAACCGGGGGACTTGCAGATATGACATTAGAAAGCAACGGCAACCTTAATATTGCTTTTTACACCTCTCAACCGTCGCAACAACAACCCCTTTTTAGTTCAATTAGAGTTACTAAAAACATAAACACTAACCAAATGGTTCCACTTCCAAAGGATGCTGCCGCAAATTTAGGATTGCACCCAGGTGTAACATACAATGGCAATGAATTCCAATCTTTTGCAAAATTCAGACCCTATACCAATTATTTTGTAAAAGCTGAGGGTTATGCAACCAGCAGCGCAGGAAACAGAAAAATTGGCTATAATTTTAGTGGTGATTATGTCGGTTCTATACCCTCGGCTTACGATCAAACAGGTACCGGTGGCACTCCTAACATGACCTTCATATTCCCATCAATAAGTAATAGTGTTTATGGCCGAGGTGTCTTTGTATTAGGGATTGCAAATCCAAATTATCTATTCAAGGTGCTTAGTATTTATGATTATGAACACACCTATGAAAATGGATTGCGACATGTCCAATTAGAACCAAGATATATTGCTGGAGAGACGCGGGTATTTGAATTAAAAAAGGATTCTTTCAAAGTATACAACTATGATATAGCAAAAGCAGAACGCACTCTTATTTTATCAGAAAAAAGATCTATGGAAAGTCTTGCTTATCCTACCACTTTAACAACAAATTACAGTTTAGATGGCAAAATTATGGGTTTTCTGTATTTTGACGAGACAACAAAATCCTATTGGTCATACTCCTATAATTTCACTACAAATAAATTAACACAAGTACTGGTAGACCAAAAGCTAGATTATATAGGCACAAATTCTGATTTAGATTTAGACGAGTATGGCAATGTATATTATTCGGGCATTGCTGGCAACGGATCAAATACTACAGGTGTGAGTATTTATAAGAAAACAAGCGGTGGCACATCGGTTGTTGGTTCTGATAATTTTTTAAGAACCGGCGAAATTATAGGATTGCGTTATTTACTTGGTAAAGTCTATTTGGCTGTATTTACTGGCACAGGTGCCAATGCTCAAAAAAGACAGATTACCATCCTTAAGGAAAACTAGATTTGGTGCTTTCGGTGCTTTGTTGGTGAAAACACCAACAAAGTCTTGGGGATAAAACATACCACTCGTTATGTTTTATCCCCAAGACTAGTAGTCAAAATAATCGTTATACATTTCATCATAAAAACTGCGCTCGTTAACACGGTCGCATATCTTATAATTCATCACCGCATTTAAAACTTGCCATTGCTCTCTGTTAAATACAACTGCATCAGAATATGGAATGAAGCCATAAGGAGACACTAAGTTTTGAAACTGACCTTGTAAACGGCTCATACCAGTGGCCAAAGCCTTCACTTTCAAAGCAACTCCATTCACCTCGAAAGCGGCTATAATGGCCTGATTAATGTTGGTGTCTCTGATGTTATAATCGCTATAAACAACTGTATCAATACCCATGGTTGGATCATCAGCATCCGCAATAAAATAAATTTGTTCAACTTGACTGTTGCTCTTTTTTTGTTCGATACTCAACTTCGTTTCTAGAGAATCATTGACATATACTAACGAGTTAGGCAATTGAGAATAGGCAAATAGTTGACTATTGAAATCAGTAAACACCTTGCGACTTGTTTTAGGCAATGAATCTAAACACAACATAGCACCTGATGAAAATAGTTTAAAATACTGTTGCTGCTCTGAATTCATCAGAGCCATCACCTCTGTTTTTTTTAACTTCAATAAGTTTGTTTTATCCTTGAAGGGTTTTAACAAAAGGTAATCACCCGACTGCTTGAAAAAATAATAATTTTCAGCTTGAGGCTCCATAATAACAGAATCGACACCAACTGTAGGGTCATCCAAATCTGTACTAACGAATACAATAATTTCCCGTTTTAGTTTGTCAAAACTTTCTGAAGCAGATTCTTTTACGTGCTTGGCATTATAACTGGCCAATTGTTTGGATTCAATTTTATCATAAATGATTTTACAAATGCCATTGTGCTGCTGATAAGCCCAAATTGCAAAATCCTTTTCGATGACTTGCATGCGCACTGAATTTTGAGCTCTAATCTGCAAAAAACAAACAACCATCAAGATTAAAAGGCCCCATTTATTTTTCATGTCCTAAATTTAAGACTCAAAATTACCCATTTTATGCTATAAAAGTGTATTAATATTTTAAATTCATTATTTTCGCCGATGTTTTGATTTCTATTGTCAAATTCACTCAATAAGAATCAAACTAAAATAGTTTTCACCATGAAATACCAATCGATTAACAAGCAACTTTTCATTGACAACCGCAAACGTTTTACGGCTCAAATGAAACCCAACAGCATTGCCATTTTTAGAAGCAATTATGAATATGTGCGCAATGGCGATGCCACCACTGAATTTAAACAACACTCGGATTTATTCTGGTTAACTGGCATCGACCAGGAAGATACTTTCTTAGTTCTTTTCCCTGATAGCCCCGAAGCCGCTTACAAAGAATGCTTGTTTTTAAAACAAACCAATGCCACCATCGCTGTTTGGGAAGGACATAAATACACCAAAGAAGAAGCCACAACGACTTCTGGTATTAGCTCAATTTTCTGGAACGATGGCTTTGAATCTGCTATACGTCCAAGAATAAATTATGCCGAAAATATTTATTTAACGCTCAACGAAAACGATCGTTTCAGTTACAAAGCGCCTTATGCCGACCTTGATTTTGCGAAACAAATTCAAGACCAATACCCTTTGCACCATTTTTACAGAGCCGCGCCTATTTTGCAACGCTTGAGAAGCGAAAAATCGGCGTTCGAACTAGACCTAACAAAACACGCCATTGGCATTTCTAAAAAAGGATTTGAACGCCTTCTAGGGTTTGTAAAACCAGGCGTTATGGAATACGAAGTGGAAGCTGAACTCATTCATGAATACATTCGCAATGCCGCTACAGGTCATTCTTTCCATCCCATAGTTGCCAGTGGCGCTAGCGCTACCGTATTACATTACGTTGAGAATAATCGCCCATGTAAAGATGGTGATTTATTGCTCGTAGATTGTGGGGTCGATTACGCCAACTACGCAAGCGACATGACCCGTGTGATACCAGTAAATGGCAAATTTACCCAGCGTCAAAAGGATGTTTACAATACGGTGTTGCGTGTTATGCGAGCTGCCACTAAGCTTTTGGTACCGGGCACTAAGCTAATGGACTACCACCAAATTGTTTGTAAAGAATTAATGGAAAAAGAATTGGTAGACTTAGGTCTTTTAAAAATGGATGACATTAAAAACGAAAACCCCGATTGGCCTGCTTATAAAAAATATTACATGCATGGCACCAGTCACTTTTTAGGCATAGATGTACACGATGTAGGCATGCGTTACGAACCTTTCAAAGCCAACCATTTATTTACTTGCGAACCTGGTATCTATATTCCAGAAGAAGGCATAGGCATACGCATTGAAAACAATATCCTAATTACAAACAATGGCCCTATCGATTTAATGGACGCCATAAATATGCCAATTGAGGTTGACGAAATTGAAGCTGCAATGAATCGTTAATAAATGATTTGAAAGATTTATATAAAAACATATTCGTAGACAAATATGGCAACCCCAAAATAGAGGGCCTAAAATCGCCTTTATTTCTTGCGGGCTTGGGTATTAAAATTATTTTATCCTGCTTTTTTGCCAGTCATTTTTTGCGTGATTTATTCGCGCCTTTCTTAAATTATTTTGTTGAAAGTGGTTTCGCTAATCCCTACGCTGAATTCAATGGCATGGGCGCAGAAGAGCATTTCCCATATCCAGATATCATGTTGTACATCATGTCTGTGCCGCGCCTTATTTTTTCTCCGCTTTTAAGCCATGGTATTTACGATGTCAGTGCATTGCATTTATTTGTTTTCCGTCTGCCCTTATTGATCTTCGATTTTATCATTTTACTGGTATTATTGCGTTGGTTAAAAACCAAACACAAACAGGTACTATGGCTCTATTGGTTATCTCCAATTGTTATGTATATCAATTATTTTCACGGACAGTTAGACATCATTCCGATTGGCATACTCATTGTTTCTCTTTATTTTTTATTTAAACAAAAATGGGTCTTATCCATTATTGTATTGGCTATTGCATGTGCTACCAAGACTAATATTATTGTAGTGGTGCCTTTTATTTTTATTTATGCCTTTAAAAATAATTTAAATGTGATTAAATGTGCAACGCTAGCCTTGATTTTCATAGGCATGTTTGCGGCTGTTCAATTGCCTTATCTATTCAACACAGACTATCAGCAAATGGTATTTGCTAATAAAGTTCAAACAAAAGTGTTCGATGCCCATTTGCCTTTTGGAAATTACATGCTTTATTTTATAGTATCGGCGTATTTTATTCTGTTGTTTCGAGCCATTACCTTTACTAAAATAAACCGCAATTTATTGATGCTATTTCTAGCTTTTAGCTTTGGGGTACTTACCTTGTTTATTACGCCGATGCAAGGCTGGTACATGTGGCTAGTACCTTTCTTTATTTACTTTGTTATTCAATTTAACGAAACACAAAAGTACTTATACTTTGTAATGGTGGCCTTGTACTTTATTTATTTCAGTACCGTTCCCAACAGCGACATTGCAGTACCTTTTGATTTGACCGAACAACAGACCAATATTATTTTTACCCTGCTACAAACCTGTTTGGGCGTTTTTCTATTTGCATTGTATCACCATGGCATTCGCAATATTATTTTACAAAAATTAAATTACAAACCCTTTCTTATGGGCGTTGGTGGAGACTCAGGTGCTGGAAAATCCACCTTCTCTAATTTAATAGAACTGGTGATGGGTATTAATTCCATGAGCATTGTAAGAGGCGATGATATGCACAGATGGGAAAGAGGTAATGAACAATGGAAAACCTTTACACATTTGAATCCAAAGGCCAATGATTTACACCAAGATTTGCAACATACCAAAGCCTTGAAGGAAGGCAAATCTATTTACAGAAAACATTACGACCACAACAATGGTCAGTTTACATTGCCCCAATACATTAAGAGTAACACCCTCGTTTTATTCGAAGGCTTGCATCCTTTTTATTTAAAATCACAGGCTGACTTATACGACCTTAAAATATTTTTCAACCCCGATGAAAGCATTCGTGTAGCGCGCAAAATAAAACGCGATTCAACCGAGCGAGACAAGCCCGCAGAAGCCGTTAAAAAGCAACTCGAAGACC
This sequence comes from bacterium, assembly GCA_029945665.1. Taxonomy (GTDB): domain Bacteria; phylum Bacteroidota; class Bacteroidia; order NS11-12g; family UBA955; genus JABMMZ01. Next base: position 13,389 of record JAQSCZ010000109.1, read on the forward strand.
GCAAGGAGGATTCCGAAAAATACATTAACATACAAAAAGAGCATGCTGATATTATTGTAAATTACACAGAAATTAACAATCAAGAATGTTTGCGTTTGTACATGAAAAATGAAATTGAAATTGATGAATTAATCAATGCCATCCTTACAAATTCCGGCATGTCTGTTGAACACCAATATTTGGATAACAATATGCACGAATTGGTTTTTAAAGGCACCTTATCTTCAAATATAGTCGAACTTATTGCCTACGATCAATTGCAGGGCTTAGAAGAAATTGGGATATACAACAGCAAATGGGAAAGCGATTACAAAGGAGTCATTCAATTAATGACCATACAAGCCATGTTGTATTATTTAAAATCTTAAATTATGGAACCACTTCAGGCTTTAATACAATTGTCGGCGGCAGCAGCAATTGCTCCAGCCATAACGCAAGGCGGAGGAGGTAATACTTCATTTAAAAACGGGAACCAAATGCTGATCAAAGCCTCTGGTTTTCGCCTCGACGAAGTGAGTGAGACTTCAGGATTTGTTGCAGTTAATTTCCAGCCTGTGATTGAATGTTTGAGTAAAAACAGCTCAGAATTTACGAATCCAGATGCCGAATTGAAAAAGTTAGTAAACGAAGCAATTATAGGCGACAAAACATTTTTACCAAGTATGGAAACTGGTTTCCATGCGGTCTTAAACAAATGTGTCATACACACCCACGCTATTGTTGCGAATTTATTATTGTGTACTGATGAAGGTGAAAATATTTTAAAAACCATTTTCAAAGCGGAAGCTATAATTGTTTTGCCATTTTTAAATCCAGGCTATTACTTAAGCAAAGCCATTGCCGATTTGAGCAATGTTCCACAAATTATATTTCTTAAAAACCATGGCTTAATTGTTCACGGCGAAACTGTTGAAGGAACCATTGCTTTGCAAAATAAAGTCATTCAAACATTAAACAAGGCACTTAATTTCAAAGGCGACCTCAACTTTAAATTATTGGAAAAAGCAAACAATGTATTTGAATTGGAATCGGAATGGCTTAACATCTATTATACGCAACCAGGTTTACTATCTAAAACCTATTTCCCTGATCAAGCAGTTGTTATTGGAAATCAATATCAATTAAGCCAATCAAATCTTTTAATTTCTAAAATAAATTTCAATAGGCTTATAGGTAATTGTATGATTAATGCACCCAAAAAATCGGCCATGGCCATCGCCGAAAATCTATGTGCATTGGCGCATATTGCGATTTATAACCAATCTAAAAAAACAATTCTAACAGCAGTGCCCGATGCAGATGTTGCCTATATATTGGGCATGGACATGGAGCAATACAGGCAAGGTTTATTAAATTTAAAAGTATGATCTTTTTTTCAATTGCTTAATGGGTAAAAAAACATACCGGCTGGTATGTTTTTTAAAACACTAATTTCAGTGAGGGCTTGAATAAGAGTCATTGCTTCCGAATAGCCATTCTATTTATATGAAATACTTGAACCAATGAGTTCCTATTTCAAAATAAGGTCAGAAATAGTTCGTTACATAATTTGTAAATCTCAGACTACTTATTTCAATCGCTATGGATTAAAGAACAGATTTACATATTGTTATTTAAATACTATATCTTTGTTAAAATGAAAAAGATACTATTTTTTTCCCTGCTGCTGACTTTTGAGCAAGTCAATGCGCAACAATGGGTAGACACGACTTTCAAAATTATTAAAACAACAGTCAATTACGGCACCTCCGTTGACTTCGCAGGTAATAATAGAATACTCGACATGGATATCTGTGTACCTCAAAATGACAATCCACCAAGTTGTGGCAGACCTTTAATACTTGTGATTCATGGTGGAGCTTTTATGAGTGGCAGCAAAGATGAGTATGAGATTCAACAAATCATGAAAGACTTTGCCAAACGCGGCTATGTATCGGCTTCTATCAACTATAGAATTGGGCAGTTTCAAACTTCTAACAATGTGCATTGCAATGTCACCCAATTGTTCAATGTGGCATGGGATTGTTCTAACATGGCGGACAGTGCAGAATGGTACCGTGGCTGTTTTCGAGGCATTCAAGATGCAAAAGGCGCATTGCGTTATTTAATAGCAAACAAAAACATATACCATATTGACAGTCGCAATGTATTTTTAACTGGGCAAAGCGCTGGCGGATTTATCGCTTTAGGTGCGGCTTTCTTGGACGATGTATCCGAAAAACATTCAAGTTGCAATACCATTAACAGTGTGAGTGCCCCAAATGCTATTTATGAAAATGCCTGTGTTAAACAATTCGGATGGGACACCACCATTGCTTCCATGCGCTTAAGCAGAACAGATTTGGGATCAATAGATGGCGATTTAAATTTAAATACTGGCCCATACACCATTAAAGGGGTGGGCAATTTATTTGGCGGCATGATGCCAGGCTGGCTAACTGTCAATTCTCATACTATACCACCAGCAATTTACCTTTACCACCAGCCCAATGATTTGATAGTGCCATATAATCGCAACCGAGTAATGGCGGGTTTCTCGAATTGCTTTGTAAACCTTGGCTGTGCTAGTTTAATAAGTACACCATGGATTTATGGTTCTGGTGGCATTCGCAGAGAAATAGAGGCATTGAAAGCACAAGGTAAAAAAGTGCCTAACTATTGGCTTGATAGCACAACCAATACCGCCGATTGTGTAGCCCAAGGTTTTAATCCGAGCATGGTTGGACATGCGATTGATAATTACAAATTAAGAACAGGCCACATGGCCAGTTACTTTGCTGCTTTAATTGATACTGCTGGGACTTGTTTTAGTGGATTAAGCAAAACACAAACGAATCAAGTTTATTTGTCCGTTCAACCAAATCCTTTTAACAATACCTTGCAAATTTCATTGCATGAAACTGCCGCCCAAGCCCTCCAAATAATGGATATAACAGGCCGTTCCCTTGCAATTCAAACAGAAAAAATAGGACCGATGGACTACCAAATTACCTTTCCAGAAAACCTGCCAAATGGCTTGTATTACCTACTGATAACGCGCTACAATGGTGCAGTAATTAGCAAAAAATTGGTTAAAACAAATCAATAATTCAATCACCATTCAGTTCCTTGCATAAATCGTCATTTCGTAGCCCTCCGCTCCACAATTATGCAATAAATTTTGTGGTTTTTCGGTGAATCCAATTCAACCATATTGTGGTTGGGGAATAAAAATATAATTGGTGGTTAATATATGTCCTATTCATATTCAACCATTTTGTGGTTGGGGAATAAAATATAATCTGTTGTTAATATATATGCTATTCACATTCAACCACGTTGTGGTTGGGGAATATGAATGTAATCTTTGGTTAATTTATGTCCTATTCATATTCAACCACGCTGTGGTTGGGGAATATGAATGTAATCTGTGGTTAATTTATATGCTATTCACATTCAACCATATTGTGGTTGGGGAATAAAATATAATCTGTTGTTTATTTATATGCTATACACATTCAACCACGTTGTGGTTGGGTAATAAAATTTAATCTGTGTTTAATATATGTCCTATTCATATTCAACCACATTGTGGTTGGGGAATAAAAATACAATCTGTGGTTAATATATATGTTATTCAAATTCAACCACGTTGTGGTTGGGGAATAAAATATAATCTGTGGTTAATTTATATGCTATTCACATTCAACCACGTTGTGGTTGGGTAATAAAAATATAATCTGTGGTTAATTTATATGCTATTCACATTCAACCACGCTGTGGTTAATATCTAACCAATGTAATCTGTGAATCTGTGGCTAAACCCAATCAACCGGTAGGTTGATGCCTAATTCAAATACGCTGTGGTTAGGGAATAAAATTTAATCTGTGGTTAATATCTAACCAATATAATCTGTGAATTTGTGGCTAATTCCCATCAGTGGTTGGGCAATAAAAATGTAATCTGTGGTTAATATCTAACCAATTTAATCTGTGAATCTGTGGCTAAACCCCATCAACCGGTAGGTTGATGCCTTCTTCAAATTCAACCATGCTTTGGTTGGGGAATAAAATACAATCTGTGGTTAATAAAGGACCAGTGTAATATGTGAATCTGTGGCTAACTCAAATCAACTGCCAGGTTGATGCCTTCTTCAGTTTACAATTTTTCAATTTTTTTTAACCCTCACAATTCAGTAAATTTGCCATAAAGGTATATGACTTGGCTTTATCCATTATTTCTGTGGGCTTTAATAGCGCTATTGATCCCAATCATCATTCATCTTTTCAATTTTCGAAGGTATAAGAAAATAGCATTTACCAATCTCCGTTTTCTCAAACAAATCAATCAACAAACCAAAAGCGGCAATCAACTTAAAAAATATTTGATTCTCGCCAGTCGTTTATTGGCCTTAACTTTCTTAATATTTGCTTTTGCCCAACCCATTAAGCTAACCAATAACAAAGCCATTAATCGCTCGAAGCAATTGATTAGTATCATTATTGACAACAGCTACAGCATGAATAATACTGGCGCTGAAGGCTTATTTCTTGAAGCTGCGAAAAATAGAGCACGTGCCATAATAAGCAATGCAAAAAACAGTGATGAGTTCCAGATTATAACCTCCGATATGAATGCCGCTTTGATGCATAACAGCAGCAAACAAACGGCGATGGAAAACATCGATCAAATAAAAACAGGTGCAGGCAGTCACCCACTTGCTCAGCTTATATTGTTACAAGAGCGTTTGCTAAATAAATCCAATGATTTAAAAAATGCGTTTATTATTTCTGATTTTCAAAAGAACGATCCTCCCGTTACAGGCACTCCGATTGATACCGCGATTCAAAAAACATGGATTCGTTTGGCCAACAATGAAGCTGCTAATATTTGCATAGACACCTGCTATTTAAACGCGCCTATCCTACAAATTGGAGAAACCATTAGCTTAAATGTACAAGTAGCCAACTACTCGCCCAACGAAATACAAGGCTTAACCATTGACTTACTCATTGACAACAAACCAAAAGGCGTGGCCTCATTCGACATTCAACCGTTTGCTAAAACAAGTCAAACGTTTAATTTTATACTTGAAGAAGGCGGCAGCCATGCCTGTGTTTTAAAACACGCTGGTGATAACATGGCATTCGACGATCAATTATTCTTCTCTCTTAATTTAAAAACGGATTACAAGGTTATCAATATATACGACAAAAAAGAGCAATACATCAATGCCGTATTTAATGAGACCAAAGGTTTCAGCTACCAAGGTTTTTCATCGGGCACTGTACAATTTAACACCTTTAATAACGCTTCATTAATTTGTGTAGAAGGCAGCAATAATCTGAGCAATGGCATGGCCGATGAACTTAAAAAATATGTGACCAAAGGCGGCAATTTATTTTTATTTCCACAAGCCAACATCCCTTTTGGTAGTTTGCAAAACATAGCAAGCGCTGTTGGTTTTACGATCGATGAAAATCCTGTGACTTTAAATGGCAAGGTTGCTAGTTTCGATTTAGAACACCCTATTTTTAAAAACTTATTTGAAAAAATACCAAAACAACTTGACTTACCCTTGGTGAGTCGATATTTTGCGATCAACAAACCCAGCAGTATTGCTTTAATGAAACTAAACAATGGGAGCAGTTTTCTTTCTAATTTCAAAATGGACAAGGGACAAGTATACCTTTGCAGCAGTCCCCTTAATTCAGAATATACCAATTTCCAAAACCATGCTTTTTTTGTGCCTGTGTTATTAAAATCGGCCATGCTTTTACAATACGAATCGCCCTTGTATTTTGAATGTGGACAAACAGAAAATATTGCAACTGGTCAGCCATTTACTTCAGAACGCGGCATTACCTTGCAAATGGATAACAACCGCTATGTGACCGAAGTTATAAACATGAACGGATCCTTATTTTTGAACACAAACGGGGAGATAGGACAAGCAGGCAATTACAAAGCCTTGCTGAGCAATACGGATTCATCGTTGCTCGAACTTTCGTTTAATACCAACCGCAATGAGAGTGATACCCGCACTTTCAGTGAATCTGAGCTTGAATCGTTGGCAACAGAAAATGGCAGCCAATTGTTTTCAGGGAGTGCCGAAAAATTATCGGCAGAATATGCCGCTGCGCTCAAAGGCACACCACTTTGGAAATGGTGTATTATTTTTGTTTTGTTTTTCTTAATGATTGAAATACTTTTGATAAGATTTTTAAAGCCCCATGCAAAATTATCTACTTAAACAGATTGTAATAACCGATAACCAGTCTTCACACAACGGCAAAACCGTTGACATAGCTGTTGAAAATGGCTTTATTACTGCCATTGAGCCCTTGATAGCCAACGAAGATAATTTTAAAGTTTTGTCTTATAACGAATGTTTGGCAACACCTTGTTTTATAGATACCCGCTGCAACAGTAGCGACCCAGGCCTTGAACACCGTGAAACTTTCAAATCTTTAGCCATGGCAGCCATAGCGGGTGGTTATCATAAAATTGCTTTATTACCCAATTCTGTACCAGTGCGCCAAACCAAGGCAGACATTGAATTTGTAATGCGTCAGAATTCAGACAACCCTATTGAATTTTTGCCATTAGGGGCTATAACCCACGATTTGAAAGCTGATGATATGGCCGAAATGTACGACATGAAAATGAGCGGTGCCATTGGCTATGCCAACGGCAATTACGCCATTCAAAATGCGGGCACCCAAAGCAGGGCGATGCAATATGTTAAAAGCTTTAATGGATTAATATACAGTTTTTGTAACGATGAATCATTAGCGGGAAAAGGTCAAATGGCTGAGGGACCAATAGCGGTAAGTCTTGGATTAAAAGGCATACCACCAATGGCCGAATATTTAATGGTTCAAAGAGAGATAGAATTGGCCGATTACCACCAAACGCGCATTCACATAAGCAAGGTAAGTACTGAAAAATCAGTTGAATTAATTCGCCAAGCCAAAGCGGCAGGGACAGCTATTACAGCCGATGTAGCAGTTATGAATTTGGTATTGACCGATGAGACTTTGATGGACTTTGATACCAACTTAAAAGTAATGCCTCCTTTGCGCCAAGCGAATGATGTTAAAGCTTTATGGGAAGGTTTAGCCGATGGTACCCTCGATGCAATATGCTCCGACCACCACCCGCAAGAAATAGAAAACAAAGCTGTTGAGTTTGATTATGCGAGCTATGGAGCTATCAGTATTCAAATAGCACTGAGTCTGGCAATAGAAGGTCGCAACAGATTTCACCCAGGCATGGATGATGCAACTTTATTTGAAAAATTCAATCACAATCCTGCCCTAATTTTAGGTCAGGCTGCCAGCGCCATCCGTGTTGGCAACCAAGCGCATATCACGGTTATCAATCCGCACAAGCAAACCATCTTATCGCGTTACAACAACCGTTCGTTGTCTAGCAATACTTATTACCTAGACAAACCGTTGCCTTATGCTGTTGAGGCTACTTTTAACGGGCCATTTCAACATTTCAACCAATAATTTGACGGTTCAATTTAATTTTTTATTTTTTTGAAATACCGCTTAAACACCCATACAAAATAGAACAACCATGTTAAATTTATCCTTAGTAATACCGCTCTACAATGAAGACGAATCGCTGCCTGAATTGGAACAGTGGATTGCAAAAGTTATGCAGGCCCATCAATATACTTACGAAGTGCTTTTTATTGACGATGGCAGTACAGATAAAAGCTGGTCGGTGATACAAACTTTAGTAAAAAACAATGCCAATATTCGCGGCATTAAGTTCAGAAGAAATTATGGAAAATCGGCCGCATTGAATATTGGATTTGCTGAAGCAAAAGGCGATGTTATTATCACCATGGATGCCGACTTGCAAGATAGTCCTGAAGAAATCCCTGAACTATATCGCAGAATAAAAGAAGAAGGATATCACATTATTTCTGGTTGGAAAAAGAAACGTTACGACCCTATTAGTAAAACATTACCCACCAAATTATTTAATTGGGCCACGCGTAAAATGAGTGGTATATATTTGCATGATTTTAACTGCGGATTGAAAGCATATAGTTCGGAGGTTGTTAAAAATATTGAAGTATATGGCGAAATGCACCGTTATATTCCGGTGATTGCAAAATCTGCTGGATTTACAAAAATAGGTGAGCAAGTGGTAGAGCACCGCGCACGCAAATACGGCACTACCAAATTCGGACTCAACCGTTTTGTGAATGGCTTACTCGATTTAATGACCATCTTTTTCATGGGCAAATTTGGCAAAAAACCAATGCATTTCTTTGGCGTTTATGGCCTCTTGAGTTTCCTATTGGGTTTTACAATTGCGATGTATTTAATCATCGATAAAATGATCCATCTAGCCAACCATATAAAAGCGCCTTTGGTTGCAGATTCTCCTCTTTTTTATCTAGGATTAGTGAGCATGATTATTGGTACTCAATTATTTCTTGCTGGCTTTATTGGAGAAATGGTAAGTCGCAACAGTGGCGAGAGAAACACCTATGCGGTTTCGGAAAAATTAAACATGGACTAATAAAATGCCCGCTCCGCTAAAAATAGTAATCGCAGGTCCTGCATGGCCACTTCGCGGTGGACTGAGCACCTACAACGAGCGTTTGTGTTTACAGTTTCAAAACGAAGGCGCAGAAGCCTCTATACTCAGTTTTAAATTACAATATCCCTCAATATTATTTCCAGGAAAAACACAGCTGAGTGCCGACCCTGCTCCTGAGTCCATACAAATTGATACTGCGATGAATTCTATCAATCCATTTAATTGGATACGCGTAGGATTGAAGTACAGAAAAATGGCCCCAGACCTAATAGTGTTTCGCTATTGGATGCCTTTTATGGCACCTTGTTTGGGTACCATCGCCCGCATTATCCGGAGCAATAAAAAAACAAAAGTGGTGGCCATTGCTGACAATATCTATCCACACGAAAAACATTTTTACGATAACATCTGCACCAATTACTTTGTAAATTCCATGCATGGTTTTATTACCATGAGTCAGGCGGTATTGGCCGATTTGAAAAAATTGGTTCCTGAAAAACCATCGGCCTACATCCCGCATCCGATGTACGATAATTTTGGCGCAAGCCTTGAAAAACAAGCCGCAAAAAAATTGATTGGTTTAGACCCTTCCTTTAATTATTTATTGTTTTTTGGATTCATACGCCATTACAAAGGTTTGGATTTATTGTTAAAATCATTTGCCGATCCCCGTTTACGTGCATTGAATGTAAAGCTATTAATAGCGGGTGAGTATTACGAAGACAGCGCTCCATATAAACAAATCATTAAAGATTTAAACTTGGAAGCATGGGTGATAGAACACAATGATTTTATTCCCAACCCCATGGTATCGGCTTATTTCTCGGCCTGCGACATGGTGGTACAAACCTATCATAGTGCCACTCAAAGTGGAGTCACACAGATTGCTTATCACTTTAATAAACCTATGCTGGTAACCAATGTCGGTGGCTTGGCCGAAACAGTTCCGAATGGTGAGGTGGGTTATGTAACCGAAAAGGATGAGCAAGCGATAGCCGATGCTTTGGTCGATTTTTACACCAACCAGAGAGAGGCCAAATTCTCGCAGAATGCGGCTGAATTCAAAAAGCATTTCAGTTGGGAAAAAATAAGCGAAGGCATTCGAAGTATTTTAAAATAGTCAACTTAGTTGACTAAATAAGGAATCAAGAAATTATCAAAACGAAGCAGCTAGTTTACTATTGATTTATTTTTAATCTAAGGATTGCATAGGTATGTAAATTAAGAATACTTAATTCATGTCTTAAAAATAAATAAAGATTTGATAAACCAAACCGCTTGGTTCAGATTTATCTGCAAATATCCTGTGGCCTATTGAAGTGGATTTAAGATATAAATTTACAGGATACGCTCTTTTGGAAAACAGCTTAATTTGATATAAATTTGTTTTACATGGTCCCTTGGAAGGGACCGTACCTTCGGAAAAGCCAATTATCCAATTCTAGCGCTACCTAAATGAAATTAATTCATGCTAAAACCATTGAAAATACAGAGATGGAGCAATTCGAATCTCTCACTCTCGGCCACTAAAAAAAAGATATTTGGAAGAATGAAATGGAAAAAATTGAACCAATAAATTTAACACCCATTAAAAGATAAAATGAAGCAAAAATTAATAATTTTATTTTGTATTATAAGTTGTAACAATAGTACAAAAACAAATAGTTTTGAAACGTTCAATGCTTTCAATATTGCGTTCTTTTCAGATTCATTATTTCAGCAAACAAGGATACTTTTGCCAATTGCATTTAAAAACCCAATTAATTATATCCCAGAAGGTGAGAGGAATTTGAATGAAAACAATTCAGACACTTTTTGGGAGAATTCAAATCTTAAATTTTCAAATATTTATACGTTGGATACTGGTAATTATTTTATAAAATCAGAAATATATGATACTTTAGCAATACAAACTGTAGGGTTAAAGAACTCAGGACTTTTTAGCAAATTTTATTTTGTAAATAGATTTAATAAATGGTATTTAAAAAGATATGAAGAATCTGTAAATTAAATTAAACGAAATAAAATTAATTTACATTTAAATTAAACATCCATAGTAGGAGGTAATTCAATGAGAAATCTTATCAGGCAAAGCAGCTCCAATTCTTTTTCACAATCAGCAATAAAATTGTAAACAATAGGATATTCAGCAAACCCATGTAAAGCTGCTGACACTTGTGCAATAAGATTATTATTGTCTTCAATGGTGTAAAGTCGATTTTTAAAGTAATGTCTTCGTAAATTAACATTTTGTTCTTCCAGGCTGCATTATTTTCAGCCTGTCTGCTTTTGAAAATGGGATTTTAGATCTTTGTGATATTTTTATATTGGCTTGCAATAAAATTTCATCATGCACCTCATGGGAATGGCTGCGCCTTTCCCGGAGGGGTGGGGCTTTACAAACCAATTTTTTTTTTGCAGCCAAGGGCTGCATTATTTTCAGCCTGTCTGCTTTTGAAAATGGGATTTTAGATCTATGTTATATTTTTATATTGGCTTGCAATAAAATTTCATCATGCACCTTATGGGAATGGCTCCGCCCTTCCCGGAGGGTGGGGCTTTACAAACCAATTTTTTTTGCAGCCAAGGGCTGCATTATTTTCAGCCTGTCTGCTTTTGAAAATGGGATTTTCAACGCAGCCTGGCTGAAAATAAAAATGCCACCTGACGGTGGCATTTAAAAATTGGTTTGTAGTCCGTAGGGGAATCGAACCCCTCTGTCTGAGATGAAAACCCAGTATCCTAACCGATAGATGAACGGACCAAAATTTTCGGACTGCAAAAATACTAAAAAAAATCAATTTTCAAAATGTCAATGAAAAAAAATTGAAAAAAGTTCAGTTTTTGTTTTTTTCGCGCCCTTTTACCGGCCAATTATCTCGCCCAAAATACATCAACCTAACCCTAACCCGCTCACCTTGAATAAGGAGTGCCCCATAAAACAAGACCTCAAGCCCATTTTCAGGAATTGAGCAACCTTGCAAGGCAATATTTAAAATTATTTGTACATTTGCACTCGCAAAATTTAAATAAAAAAACAATGATAAGAGTAGCAATTAATGGATTTGGCCGAATCGGCCGCATGGCTTTCAGAGTAATGAGCCAAAGAAATGACATTGAAGTAGTGGCCATCAACGACCTTACTGACAACAAAACTTTAGCTCATTTGCTAAAATTTGACTCTGTACACGGTAAATTTAATGGAACCGTAGAATATACAGCAGATGCCCTTATTGTAAATGGTAAATCTATTGCAGCTTTAGCAGAAAGAAATCCTGCAGCTTTGCCTTGGGCTTCTATGAACGTAGACGTTGTTCTTGAGTCTACTGGACGTTTTACAGATGTTGAATCTGCTGGTCAACACATGACAGCAGGCGCTAAAAAAGTAGTCATTAGTGCACCAGCAACTGGAGAAATGAAAACCATCGTTTTAGGGGTTAATGACAATACACTTGATGGTACTGAAACCATCGTGTCTAATGCTTCTTGCACCACCAATTGCTTAGCTCCAATGGTTAAAATATTAGATGATTTATGCGGTATTGAAAATGGTTTCATGACCACCATCCATGCTTATACTTCTGATCAAAACTTACAAGATGCACCACATAAAGATTTGAGAAGAGCCAGAGCAGCTGCATACAGCATAATACCTACCAGCACAGGCGCAGCTAAAGCCGTTGGCTTAGTAATGCCGCACCTGAACGGCAAATTAAACGGTAACGCCATGCGTGTACCTATTCCTGACGGTTCTGTTACTGATTTTACATGTAATGTTAGAAATGCGAAAACCAAAGACGAAATTAATGCTGCATTCAAAGCTGCTTCAAACGGAGCAATGAAAGGCATTCTTGAATTCTCAACAGATCCTTTAGTTTCTATTGATATCGTTGGCAATTCACACTCTTGTATTTTCGATAGCGATTTAACCATGGTTATTGGAAACACTGTTAAAGTGGTTGGCTGGTACGACAACGAAGCAGGCTATAGCAACAGGATTGTTGACTTAATGGCTAAAATCGGCAAATAAATCATATTTAGTAATTTTAATTACTAATATCCAATACTTAATAACCGCCTTTGCTTTTGCAGAGGCGGTTTTTTTTGCATTCTGCGATATATTTTGTATGTTTGTTTTCTGCTCTCTCGACTAAAATATGAAAAAATAAAACTTACCAGTCTCCTTTTATTCTTGATTATGGTAATAAGTTCTGAACTTTCAGGACAGGGAAATAAATTGAGTATACAAATTACACCTCCTAAAAATATTAGTATCTGTGGTCTTAATGATACGGCCACAATTCAAGTTTACAACATTTCAGTTGGTACCATTTCCGGCATCGCTGTAACCCTTAATCTGCCACCAGGAACCTTCTACATAAAAGGCACTGTCAACGGCACTGGCATAGCCGAAAGCAATATCAGCAACCTCAATCAACCGGTATTCAGTGCGCCGAATTTAAGCATAGCCTCGAATTTTTATTTTAGAGTATCGCTTACTACGGCCTGTGGCTTATATAACTACATTAGCGGCAACAATTCTCCAACCATCAATTCGCGTATCGACTATTCTGGTAATTACGATGTTGGCAGTTCACTACCATTCTCTGCAAAGGTCCCTTCAATTCTTATTTCTAGCATTACCAATCAAAGTTATACAGGCAATGTTGGCGATGTATTTGCTAGAAATATAACGATTGGCAACTACGGCAAAGGGCCGCTTCGTTCGCTCACCCTGAGGAGAATCAATGGTAAAGATCTCAAAACATTTGCTGTTAACAAAGGCACCAATAAATTTAGTGGCGATACCATTACCACTGTTTTTGGCACTGCCGATTTTAAAAAAATTGGCAACCTCGATACCTTTCTCGATCAAAACGAAACCATTGTATTAACCGATACGAGCCGTGTAATTGCTTGCAAATATTTAACCACCAACTATGAATTATATTGGGGCTGCCAAGGTAGCAGTTGTCAAATTGTAAAAAACTCGGGCATTGTTTTAATGAGTGCCCTAAGTCCGAACATTGTAACCCTGCCCACTCCTGCTTACCCTGTTTGTTACTATAACCAAATTAACAATCAGTTGTTGAGGATAACCAACAATGGGCAAAAGCCCGCATTTAATACCCGTGTGGCAATCGACCAAGGCTATTTCTACAACTTATCGAGTTTAGATACCAACGGACTACAAATAAAAAAAGGTTGGAAAGGCACTTGGACCAAACCCATCATCGATAGTTTCGGATTGAACTATGCCTCAGGCGTGCATGTTTGCCTAGGCTCCAATCCGATAGGCTCCTTCAGAATAAAGCTGGGAACCATTAATCCCAAAGACACCTTTTACATCAGTTTTAAAAACTTTACCTGTCAACCAACATCATGTAATAACTTTTATTATACAAACAGTTGGATGTATTCAACTGAATATTACGACCAGTGCAATAACAAACAATATATTCCAATGGTTTGGGCCAAGTATTACGACTATACCGGCGCTGTTGCTTCTGCTTTTACACCAACTGATTTGGTAGATAAACAAAAAGGAGAATTTAGACATTTGTTTACCTATTTCTATACCTTAAATTTAGATGCAACTGCTGCTTACGAATTCAGTTTGATATTACCCAAAGGACTTTCACATAGTTTGAATAAGAATGAATTTTATTTCAACAATGCCAACTTAACGTCTACTTGGAAACCAGATTCAATGCGCATGAGTGGAGATACTGTGACGGGTTATTTTTCAAAAAAACCATTTGATTTAGCGAATGCCGAACTGATCTATTACCTTACCGCAGACTGTTCAGTGGCAGGGTCTAATGGCAATAAAAACATTCAATTGAATATTCGGTACCTTACTAGCAAAAGCTGTACATCAAAAGAATGGATTAATCTGTATTGCTATACCATGTCCATTAAAATTCACTGCATTAATTCTTGTGCCCAAGGCATGAAGTTTAATTATTTTAGTGTTCAGCGAACATCTTATGGAGCACCAGATAACAATAACGATGGCGCGGCAGACGGCACAGGAAAAATAGACTTACTAAAAATTCGCGAAGAGCGCGCCATGGTTGGCGATACCATCGAGGCCTATTACATTGGCAAAGTATTGCGACCAAAAGGAACTGCTGTCAGTTGGAAGTATTTATATGTAGAAAGTAATATTGTTTATGGCTCCTTGCTAGATGTGGTGAGCGCCGATGTGGTTGTTTATCGAAGTGGTACAAAAAAAATAATGAGTTGCAATACTGTTAAATACAAAAAAACAGTCACCGGCGTAAATGCTTTATTTAAATTCGATTTAAGTGTCGACTCTGTAGCCCATTGTGTAGCTTCTGGATTCGATTATAAAAACACAGACAGTGTTAGGCTCCTAGTTAAATACAAATTGACAAATAATATTGGGCTCTATTCTTACACCACACAATTTGCCAATTCATTTTACACCAGTGATATTAGTAAACCGACTCAAGCAAAAAATAAATTTCAATGCGATACCTTCTCAGGTCAATTAATTTTAACGGGCTATCAATTCCTCAATTGTTGTCCAGACAACTACGTTATTAATAGCTGTTCTCCTATTAATATTTCACAAAGTTTTTATTTGGGTATTGGCTCAAATTCAGCTTACGCTGGCAACAATTATTTTCCTTTTGAATACCGCAATTTTGCACGACTTAAAGAAATAGTGATGGATTTGCCAGCAGGGTTCAAACTAAACTCACTGCAGTTGGGACAATATCGAACCACTGGTTCAAATGCGTATGTTTTAGAAACCAAAGACTCGGTCAAATGGGTTTATAAAAACGGCAAGTACAGCTTCGAAACTTCTAAATATTATAAAGACTCCGCCAAGGGTAAGTTTGGCTTAAGCGATGATGCTTTTCAGGGATATTTATATGCCAATATTACACCTAGTTGTGAATTACCGCCTGGGGTTTATCAACCCATTAAATATGATTTTATTTTCGAAAAAAGAGGCACGCTAGGCAGTGGCTACGACACCGTTAACTCTGCTACATCGCCCAATTATTACGGCAACGATCAAATTATTTATAACAAACCAAACTATTCAATAAAACCATCCATCCCTGTAAACTATGCTTCAAAAGATACAGCGGAATGGGAGATTAATTACACCAACTCTTCTGCTACCTTTTCTTCTGTTAACAGTTGGTTCTCTCCTGATAATTCTGGCTCCATAAAAATTATAGACATACGCGATGTGGGTCCTGATACATCATTAAAAAAAGTAAATGATATTTACAAAGCTGGCATTGTGCCGTTTGGTGTTTCAAGGAAATTTAAAGTTAAAGCCATTTACAATTCATGTAAAAAAGACAGTGTAATTTTATACTCTGGATGGAATTGCACAGACTACCCAAAAGACCTAAACACCTATACTTGTTCACCTGAAAAAACGGTATTGTACCTGGAACCTCAAAATACCCAATTTCAAGTAAGTATTAGCGATTCAATTACAACAGCCGACTTATGCGCACAATCACCTTATTATTATTTATTAGAAAACATTGGCGCAACCAATGCATACAATACCAAAGCACAACTAACATTGCCAGTTGGCATGCAAGTTGTTTCAGGCAAAAGCTATGTAAAACATCCTTCAAATGGCACATGGGCCGCATTACCAGCTCCTAAATTGGCAAGCGGCACAACCTATGAATGGGACTTGTCCACCTTAGTGAGTAGCTTGGCACAAGGATTCAAAGGCATCACTGATATAACGCGCAATAAAATAGAAATTAAATTTTATGTAAAAACGGATTGTTATTATTCATCGGGCAACTACATAAGGGCTGGTGCAGCTGCCAACATTAAATGTGGCGACAAAGTTTTGGTTTTCCCTGCCATTAGCAACCCTCTCAATATAACAGGTGTAACCAAACCTTATTACTCCTTATTAAAAGTTAGTGCAGACACAATTTTCCCTTGCGAAAAAGCAAGCAAGGTTCGCGTAAAAATAATTAATTTAGGTCCTAGTAAAACAGGTATCGAAGATAAATACCAGGCCATTTTATTAAGCGGTATGAATTACGATTCAACCTTGTATACTGCCATACGCAATGCACCCAATAATTCGCTTACAAAAACACGCAATATCAATGGTGCAACAGAGGTAGAGTTTAGCTTAAACAGTGGCATATCGCCCGGAGATAGTATAGAATTTGAAATGGGTTATACCAGCGACAATAGACTTTTAAGTTGTGGCACCGCCGACTTCTACAGCCAAGCAGCTGTTAAACAAGAAGTAATTTGTGTAGCCGATAATTCTAAATGTAAAATCAATGTGGTAACAGGCAATTTATTATTGCGAATTCCTGTTGTGAAAGGCGAGCTTAGTGTTTCGAATATTAAAACAAGTTTACAAAGCATGAGTGCCGATTCAGAAACACTCAATGTCTCATACGTGTTAAAAAACATAGGCCAAAACATCGTAGCATCGAAAACAACCAAATTGGCTTTTTATTACGATAAAAATAATTCAGGAACAGTTGATCCTGGAGATTTTTTGGTAAAAAATTACAGCATTAACAATGCCATAAAAAAAGGCGCAACTTTAAGTATAAATAGCAATATAACTATTAAAGCAGGATACTCATGTGCATTGTTCATGGTTATAGACAGTTCTTCTTGTTCTTGTAGTTTCAATCAATATAGATTACCGATACCTGGTTTACAAAACGCCGGTAATGATCTTTCATTTTGCAGCAAGGCACCCAATAGTTTGGGCATAACCAAAGTCAATGGTTTTACTTATACATGGCAGCCAGCCATCGATTTAAACAACGATACCTTGGCCCAACCCAGTATTGTTTTTGAAAACATTGGAAATGCCAAAGTTACCAAACGATTTATTTTGACCACCAAACGCTTAACATGTTCGAGCCGCGACACGGTCTTTGCTACCATTTATCAGTTACCTAAAATAAAATTAATACAAAAAGACACCATGGTTTGTCGTGGCCAGAAAGTTACACTTAAAGCGGTGGCGAGCAATGGCACAGGACTTATTAAGACAATTTGGTATCCGAAATTGCAAGTAGTAGATAGTACCAAAGCCACAACAGTTAGTACCACCATTAATACCACACGTTATAAGATTACTATTTCCGATTCATTTATTTGCAAGGCCAACGATTCACTTTTAATTACCACCAAGCCTTATCCAAAATCTAATTTTACATACCAATCGGTATGTTTTGGCGATACTGTATGGCTTAAAGATTCAAGTACAATAGCCCAAGACTCAATTTTATCAAACCGATGGACCAAAGGCAGCACGGATACGTTAAACACGAAATCATGGTTTGTATTGGTGCCAGCTTCGCTTACTACCAGTGTTAAATTAGTGTCCGAAAGTCCATTTAAATGCAAAGATACCATCGTCAAAACTGTTACTGTAAAACCAATACCTAAAGCCAATTTTACACTTAAAAATATTTGCCTTTATGACAGTGCTAGTTTTATTAATACATCTTCCATTGCATCGGGTACTATTACAAATTACGACTGGCAATTTGGAGATTTAAAAACAGGAAGTGGCAAAGACCTAAAGCACAAGTATTCACAAGCCGATACTTGGAATGTAAAATTACAAATTAGAAGTTCATTCAATTGTACCGATACCATTACAAAAAGCATCACTGTTAACAATATACCAATCGCCAACTTTGGTGTGACGGATGTTTGCTATGGTGATAGCTCAAAGTTTGTCAATTTAAGTAGCATCACAAATGACTCGATAGTAAATTACGATTGGACCTTCGGTAACGGCGTGATTTCAGATAGCCTTCATCCTATAATTAAGTATACCAATGCGCTCACTTATACCGTGTCATTAAAAGTGAATTCAGCATTTGGCTGTAAAGACAGTGTAACTAAAACAACCACAGTGAACCCTTTGCCCCTGCCTAAAATTTTAACAGACACCGTATGTGAAGGCCAAGTGAATACATTCACAGAAAAAACAAGCATAGCCAAAGGCAGTATAGCCAGTCGATTGTGGCGAATAAGCGATGGTGCTACTTCTACCAATGCAAATTTCTCTCATCAATTTTCTATGGGTGACACTTTTTATGTACAATATAAAGCAGTTTCCAACAAAGGTTGTATCGATTCAACAACTGGCTTTGCGATGGCTCACCCTCGATTAAAACCCAACATTCAACAAACAAACAATTGCTTAGGGGATACCTCTTATTTCAGAGATTTAAGTACTGGAATAAATACAACAATTGCTACTTGGAAATGGAATCTTGGTCTTGTAGATTCATCAAGTATACAACATCCGCAATTGGTATTTACTGCACCTGGAACTTACAACATCCGTTTAAAAATAAGCAGTTCAGATGGCTGTGTCTATGACACCTTTGGTTCACAAACCATTTATCCATTGCCTGTGATGGGCATTGCGAATACGAATATTTGCAGGGATAATCAGTTCGATTTTCAAGCAAATAATAATATTATGAGTGGTACTATCGATTCACTATTGTGGAATTTTGATGACGGTACTTTTAGTAATCAAGCCATCATAAAACATGTGTTCCCTAAAGCTGGTGCATACAATGTAAAAATTATTGGCATTAGTAATTTTGGATGCAAGGATTCAGTTACGCAGCTTATTAATAGCTATCCGCCAGTAATAGTTGCATTCAAAAGTGATAGTTTATGCGCTGGAATCCCAACCCAATTTACAGATTTATGCAATGCTCCCAATGCCACAATTACCCAATACAATTGGGACATGGGCGACAATAGAACAGAATCAATAGCGAATCCTCTGCACTTATACAGTCAAGCTGGTTTATACAAAGTAAATTTAGAAATTACCACCAGTTATAATTGCAGTTACGACACTTTTGGTTATACCCGCATATATCCAGTGCCCACTTCTATTTTCCGAACCAATCCGAATGAAGTCTTAATAACCAATCCTGTGATTCAATTTAGAGATTCGAGTATAGGGGCCGATTCAATTCGCTATTACATGGGTGATGGTAATTATAGATCTTCACCATTATTTAAATATAACTATCCAGACAGTGGTGTATTTAGAGTAAAGCATTGGGCCACCAATCGCTTTGGTTGCATTGATTCGAGTGAGAAAGACATTGTGGTGCAGTTTACTTTAACGTTTTACTTACCAACGGCATTCACCCCTAATGACAACGACATTAATGAAACCTTAAAACCCGATGGTATAGGCATAGCCAAATACGAAATGAATGTATTCAACCGCTGGGGTGAGCTTATATACAAGACCCAAGACAGCAAGCCATGGGATGGCAAATATCAAAATGAATTCGTGCAAGATGGTATTTACACAGTTGTTTACAAGGTCTATGATTATAAAGGCTTTATTTACCACTACAAAAACTTGGTAACTTTAATTCGATAACCGCATTTAAATTTAAAAATATTTTTTAAACCATGTCTTATAAAATTCAACTATTGGCTTTTTTTTTATTGGTATCTTCAATTTCATTTGCCAAGGTTTATGAAACAAAAAGTAGCGGCGCTTACACCGATTCATTTACATGGATGAACAACGAAGCACCTCCTTTACAATGTCATGATACCCTTATTATTAAAAATTTTGTTGAACTAAGAAATAACTTAATTCTAAACAGTGGTGCTTATTTAAAAATAGATAGCATAGGCCGATTGTGCGGCCATCACACCACTTTGGTAGCGAGCAAAGCATATCTCCTATGTCTAGGCGTATTGCAATTAGATTCTTTGCAAGTATTTGGAGGCGTTGTAGATATAAAAGGCAAGGGCCAGGGCGTATTTACAGAATCTGTTATTTTAAAAGTGGGTGGTGCAAAAATGACTGTAAGTCAAGGTGGAAGAATGGCCGTAGGATCATGGTTTGAATGTAGAAATCCACAGCAAGATTCCAAAATTGATAGGTTAACTAAGTCGGCCCTATTCTCATTTTACCCAAATCCTGTAAGTGAGAATGCCCATTTTACATTTAAGAATTCAGACTTAAACCAAGTGCTTTGCATTCGCGATATCAATGGCAGGCTCGTATATCAAACAGCAATTGAGGCGCCTGTGGTATGGCTAAATTTTGCGGAATTTAAAAATGGTATATACTTCGCGCAACTTGTTTCAAATTTTCAAATATTAGAAAGCAAGGTCTTCCTTATTTCGCACTAATAGTAAAATGGGCGAAATCGAAAATGATTAATTCGGTTGTATTCCAATGCAGGGAAAGGAATTTTCAAAACATTTAACTGTGTTAAAATTGACTTTAAAACCTTGTGCTTGGTTTTAATTTTACTCAAATCTATATCCAGTGAAAACAGCCATTGCCGATATCGATCGAGCTGTGGCACAAATTTATAGTTGTAGTAATTGTAATTTTTAAATTCACTTAACATTCCATTCGCGCTATAGCCAACGGCTATATTTAACCAATCCGGCAATTTTTTAATTCCCGTTATTTTGCGGGCATTGGCCGACAACCAATACGTATGCCCATTGTAATCCATAAAAAAACTCTCGAGCGGCGAAGCGCCAAGTCCTTGCGGATTAAATTTCGGGTAGGATGAAGCTGCATACGAAAATTTCATTTTAATTATTTGATCATCCCACACCGCTTGTTGTAAGGTAAATAAAGTACTTCCAAAAGTATTGGCAATCATATCTCCAGGCGAGAATCCATAACCGTCATACAGTCCGTCAAAAATCTCAATTGGAGTTTGTAAAACAAGTCCGAGCGGACCACCATAAATCAAAGCTTTTTTTCTATTAACGCCGGCCCATCGCAAGGCTTGATATCCGATACGGCTGTAATGGTAAGCACCAAATGCATGGCCACATTTATCGATTTGCAAATAGCCTTTGTTATCGTTGTAAAAATGAAAGGGAGCCCGCTGATGATCCTTGTACCAAACATATTGCAGGTAGGCGTTGCCTGTCAAATAAAATCCAGATTCCAAAGCAACAACGGTTCTAAGTCTGCGTTTATTAAGGGTATCTAATTGTTGGGCATGCAATAATTGAAGACTGCCCAGTATAAAAAAAAGACACAATAGTTTTACTTTACACATAAAAAAGAGGTAAAGCAAATATAAGAAATGCTTAAGAGAAAAACACCCTACACATTGAAACGGAAGTGCATACAATCGCCATCTTTAACGACGTATTCTTTGCCTTCGACACCCAATTTACCGGCTTCTTTTATGGCAACTTCGGTTTTGTATTGCACATAATCGTTGTATTTAATAACCTCGGCACGGATAAATCCTTTTTCAAAATCGGAGTGAATAACAGCGGCTGCTTGAGGAGCTTTCATACCATCTGTAATGGTCCAAGCACGCACTTCCTTTTCGCCAACGGTAAAGTAGGTAATGTAATTTAATATGCGGTAAGCCGCTTTGATTAATTTAGCAACACCACTTTCTTGCAAACCGAGATCCTCTAAGAAAACAGCGCGTTCTTCAGCATCTTCTAATTCGGCAATATCAGCTTCGGCGGCAGCACTAATAATAAGCACTTCGGCACCTTCGCCTGCAGCCATGTTTCTGATATCTTTTACCCACTGATTATCTGATTTCAAGCCGGCTTCGTCTACATTGCAAACGTATAGTACAGGCTTAGCTGTTAGTAAATTAAGATCTGCTGTTAATTCTAATTGTTCTTCTGTCAAACCTTCCATGGTTCTTGCGTTCAAACCTTTTTCAAGATGTGACTTATATTTTTCGCAAGCATCCATTATTTTGGAGGCTTCTTTATCGCCAGCTTTGGCTTGTTTTTGCACTTTATTTAACCTGGCTTCTATCGCTTCCAAATCTTTTAATTGCAACTCAGTATCTATTATTTCTTTGTCGCGTATTGGGTTAACAGAACCATCAACGTGAATTATATTGTCATTTTCGAAACAACGCAATACGTGAATAATGGCGTTGGTACTTTTAATATTACCTAAAAATTGGTTGCCTAATCCTTCGCCTTTACTAGCGCCTTTAACCAAACCAGCAATATCTACTATTTCTACAGTAGCTGGTACAATATTTTGTGGCTTTGCTATTTCAGTTAATTTCTGAAGACGTTCGTCGGGCACTGTAATAACACCAATATTAGGTTCAATGGTACAAAAAGGAAAATTCGCCGCTTGTGCTTTGGCATTGCTAAGACAATTAAATAAGGTAGATTTTCCAACATTCGGCAAACCAACGATTCCACACTGTAAAGACATAAATTATTTTTTGATTTTTAATTTTTGATTTTTGATTGATAGCTGCAATAAATTTTTATAAATATTACTTTTAATATTTCTGCAGCATATTTTAATAAGGTAAAACTAGCTCTTTGCTATTTCACCAATATCCTTAATAATTTTCATTGTTAAGTTTCTAGCGGTTGTATCCGATTTACTTTCTGCGTAAATACGAATGATAGGTTCGGTATTGGATTTTCTTAAATGCACCCAATCTTCATCAAAATCTATACGCACACCGTCCACTGTATTAATATCAAATTTCTTATACTTCTCTTTTATTTTTTCAAGCACATCATCCGCATCAATATCTGGGGTTAGCTCTACTTTATTTTTGGAAATAATATAATTAGGAAAACTAGCCCTCATTGCGCTGCAACCTTTACCAGACTTAGCCAAAGAAGATAAAAACAAGGCAATACCAACCATGGCATCTCTTCCATAATGTAATTCTGGATAAATAATACCACCATTGCCTTCACCACCGATAATGGCTTTGGTTTCTTTCATTTTTTCAACTACATTTACCTCTCCTACTGCACTGGCACTGTATTTACCACCATGCTTTTCGGTGATATCTTTCAAGGCTTTGGTAGAGGATAAATTTGAAACTGTATTTCCTTTTTTGTTATTTTTTAAAATATAATCCGCAACAGCTACCAGGGTATATTCTTCTCCAAACATTTCACCATCTTCGCAAACCAATGCCAAGCGATCCACATCTGGGTCAACGCAAATGCCTAGATTAGCCCTTTCACTCTTTACATTTGAAGACAATTGCGATAAATGTTCAGGCAAAGGCTCAGGATTGTGGGCAAAATTACCTGTCGGCTCGCAATTTAGTTCAACAATATTTTCAACCCCTAAGGCTCTTAATAGCATCGGCACTGCAATACCACCAGTTGAGTTTACGGCATCTACAACAATTTTATATTTCTTTTCAGTTATTGCTTCAACATCTACCAATGGCAATTTTAAAATCTCATCAATGTGTTTTTTGATGTAATCATTATCGTTCGTAAGACTACCCAAAGTATTGACTTCAGCATAAGAAAAATCATTGGCATCTGCTAACTCTAACACCTTCTCTGCCTCTTTTGCAGAAATAAATTCCCCTTTGTGATTCAGTAACTTTAAGGCATTCCATTGTTTAGGATTGTGGCTCGCTGTAAAAATGATGCCACCAGCAGCCTTTTCCATCATTACAGCCATTTCAACTGTAGGTGTGGTGGATAAGCCAAGATCTAAAACATCAAGTCCCATGGCCATTAGCGTAGAGGACACAATATCGGATACAATTTTGCCTGAAATTCTGGCATCACGGCCGATTACTATCAGTTTACCCTTTTTAGTAGCTATCACCCACTCGCCATAGGCCGATGAGAATTTTACGATATCTACAGGGGTTAGGTTATCACTTGGTTTACCACCAATTGTTCCTCTAAAGCCTGATATTGATTTGATTAGTGTCATAGTTTGAGAAAAAAGAGTGCAAAAATACTCATTTTTTATCAATAATCACCATAGTTTCTTAACATTAATTAACGAAAAAAAATAACCCTATTAAATCGACCCAAATGCTAGTGTTTACGGCATTCTTTTAACTATCTACCGGTTGGTGAAAATTACAAAAACTTAGAGGTATCTAGGCCATTTTCATTAAAAAAATCGCAAACGGATGCATGTTAAACTGAAAAGCTTGATTAATTATCGAACCAATACCTTCTCTTGTTTACTTTTAAGTCTTGCAACATACTGCTATTAGCATGCAAAGAGAACGTAAAACTTTTCCGAATACCATCTGGAATCCAATTAAAACTGAGGGCCCAGCAATGCAAACTCCTACTTACACTGAATTGGGTATAGGCAATTTTCTTATTCAAGAAATCATAACCACTGTTACAACCTACTTTCCATTTAGGCGTTACATTAAAATCACCTCCAAAACTAAAATTATGCAAGTATTGAGTACTATAATTCAAACGCGAATAATTCAATGCATAATTTACATTAAAACTCCACGGGATATCAAAACTCACATACCCATAAGGGTCGCGTTTCATATCCTTTAATTCAAGGGCATCTTGCTCAGATTTAACAATTCCAGCAGTATCTCTCTTTTTACGTTTAAACATGGCTGCATCAAATTTCGTAGACACTTGTACACTGGCATTGGTCCATGTTCCAATGCGCCGACTGTTTTGCCACTCCAAGCGGTTCACAGGTCGGTTCCAATCTTTGGTATAAGGATTTAAAGTTGCATTTCCATTCAATCTTACCTGCTTAAATAAGGTTGTAAATGCTGAAGCAGTTATATTTGATAGTTGAAATGATTCCTTTAAAAAATTATAATTTCCCGACAAATTGAAATTTTCTAACCAAGTTACATTTTCATATTTAGAACTGGAATCGGTGCGCTTCAAAACCTTGGCTTGTAAATTATTACCCAGTGAGAAATTCATTAAACCACTCGGACCGCCGCCTGGGCCACCTTTTATACCTTGTTCATAAATAGAATACTTTACTTTCCTATTTTCATCATTCGATGCAGCCGATGCCGAATCGAGGTAGGATGAATTCCACACGCCATATTTTTCATCACTAAAATCAGGTCTATAGCTAAACCCAAAATTCGGAGTGATGGTATGTCTTATGGCGCTTACTTTACCACCTTTGAACTGAAAAGTTCCAAAAACCTGGGTACCCAAATTGACAGCTGCGCTGTAATCATTCGCCCGACTAAAGCCATCGTGATAAAAGGTATCAAGTTTATTTTCTGCTGGATTCCATGATTTGGTAATCGTTTTAAAATACCAATATTCTGAATAGGAAACCGTTGGTGTTAAGGAAAAATGATTTTTGATTAATTTATAAGACCCCAAAGTAATAGGCAAATTATGAACAATGCCTTGTTTAAACTGATCGACCGCATTTAAGTTTACTTGCGGTAATTTTGTAAACATGGAAATAAAACCCGGCGCTAATTCGGCAACAGGACTACCAGAAAAGAAAATACTGTCCTTGGTATCAATTCTATTTTCGGCTACTACTTGGTAGCTAACACCCAAATCTTTGTACCATTTATATTTACCAAACTTATCGGGTTTTGAAAATGGTGTCACCCTTTGAACACTAAAATTAATGGTGGGCAAAGACATTGAAAATTGTCTTGTTTGGGTATTTTGAGAATGGGTAATGTTGGATGAAAAATTAGCCTTATTATTCATCAATGATTTGGAAAAGGCAATAGAGGAGTTGAATTGATTGCTAACAATTTGGGTTGGATCGAGCGAGTTCAATTGAGAAGCATTATTCTTTTGAATGTTGACATTGGCTGCAAAAGTTGTACCTGGTCGTGCTTTGGGATCTTGTGTATGCGACCATTTAATACTAAATGATTTGGTATTATTGGTTTTAAAATTGGGATCCTCGCGTTCACCATTCAAAAATTTAGAATACTCAAGACCTATGGCGCCACCATAATGGTAACGGCTGGCATATCTGGTGTTAGAGGCTAAACGCCAACTGCCTCTAAAATAAATATCGCCATTAATGGTTTGGTCGAAATGATCGCTTATACCGAAATACCAACCGACATTTCTCAAATACGCCCCATATCTGCCACTTAAACCATACTCAAAAGGGATTAATCCTGATTTCTGTCCCTTTTTGGTAGGGAACATCCCAAATGGCAAAAATAATGGCGTAGGAACATCTTCAATTTTAAGGTTAGAAGGACCGAAAATAATTTTCTTATCTGGTATAATTTTAAGATTATGGGCTTCTAAATAAAAATGGGGATGGGGCAAATTACATGTTGTATATCGACCTAAATCACTGTAAATACTTTTATCAGCATCTCTCAAAACTTTATTGCAAAGTATATATCCTTCGCCCTCTTTCATGGCAATTCCATAAGTTCTGCCGCGCTTTGTATCGAAATTATAAATCATGGTATCCGCATCAGTTTCGCGTTCGCCATCATTAAAATTCGGTCGCCCTTTGTATTGGCCATTGCTATCCAATATCCCTCTTGCATACAATTCACGTTTATTAAAATCTACAATAATCAGTTCTGCTTTGAGATTCAATCCATCATAAACAACATTGGCATTGCCATATAAATAAGCTCTTCTGGTTTTATTATCAATGATTATTGAATCTTCTGCTCTGTAATCAATAATCGCATCGATGGCATCTTTAGCTATTTTAAAAGTATCTTTCTTATTAGATTTTATGATACTATCATTGACAGATAATAGTTTGGCTAGCTCTTTGTAGGTATTACCATGAGCAGAAAGCGAATTACTGTACAAAAACCCACACGCAAACAGCATTATCCACACCAAACGAGGTATATTTTTAGATGTATTTAATGGGGGGTGATGAAACAAATGCCGAATTTTGCACAAAACTAAAGCAAAAACATCAATCAACTGAATTATGAACAAGAAATTATTATTTTTTACCCTAACTGTTGTCTTGCTTGGTGGATCTTCATTCAACCACGCTGACAATTTATTTAACATTGTAGTCATAGATGCTGGGCATGGCGGCAACGACCCAGGCTGCAATGGCGGCGGTAGCAATGAAAAAAATATCACCCTTTCAATTGCTTTAAAATTAGGCAAAATGATAGAAGACAGCCTTGAGGATGTTAAAGTAATATATACGCGAAAATCAGATAAATTCATTGAACTAAGTGAACGTGGTAACATTGCAAACAAAAACAATGCCGACCTTTTTATTAGTATACACTGCAACGCAAACGACAACAGAGAAGCGGCTGGAACTGAAACCTATTTAATGGGTTTACACAAATCTGAAAACAATTTAGCAGTTTCAAAAAGAGAGAACAATGTTATCCTTTTAGAGAAAGATTATAAAACGAATGAAGCTTATTCAGGCTTCGATCCAAATTCTCCCGCAGGACATATCATCCTTACGCTTATGCAAAATGCTTACATTTCTCAAAGCGCAAAATTTGCTAGTCAAGTTGAAGGCGAATTTAAAACCAATACCAAACTTAAAAGCAGGGGTGTAAAACAAGCTGGCTTTTTGGTGCTCTGGAAAACTGCAATGCCAGGTGTACTAATTGAAACTGGTTTCTTAACCAATGCCGAAGATAGAAAAACTTTGGGTAAAGACAGTGGGCAAGTGGTGATTGCAACTGCAATTTTCAATGCTGTTAAAAAATATCAAAAGGCAAATTCCAGAGGTTAATCGACCTTATTCAACTGCACAAAAAAAATCCGCCGCAATGGCATCTGCATAGACTTTTCCTAGGTTGGTCAGAAGAATAACATCCCCTTGTTGAATCACCATTTTATTAGCCAAATATTTCTCCAATTGTGAATCAAAAAACCCATTGCGCGCACCCATATTTTCTATTATATTTAGGTCGATACCCCACTGCGTGCGCAAACCAGTCATAATATACTCATTGATTTTATTCTCCTTTGTAAGCACTTCTTTTTCAAAGGGCAAAGCTCCCTTCTCTATAGAATTAATATAAGCTAAATTATCCGCCACATTCCATTTGCGTTCATGTCCATTAAAGGAGTGGGCCGAAGGACCAACACCTATGTAGTGTTTTTGTTGCCAGTAGGATGTATTGTGTTTGGCCATATAACCAGGTTGACAGTAATTGCTAATTTCATAGTGTTGCCAACCGTATCGACTTAAGAATTCCATGGTCCATTCAAAATGGGCAGCAGTCATTTGTTCATTCGCAGGCGCATATTTACCCTTGTCAATTAATTTTTTCCAAGCCGTATTTTCTTCTAGGGTTAAACCATAACAAGAGAGATGATGCACCCCCAGTGCATTCGCTTTAATTAAATTAAATCGCCATTGTTCATCCTTACTCTCTGGCAATCCGAAAATTAAATCAATGCTAACTTCAAAACCATTTTCAATGGCTAATTGTATAGACGTTTCGGCTTCCTGGCCATTGTGTGCGCGATTCATCCATTTCAGATCATTGTCATAAAAACTTTGAACACCTATGCTTAAACGGGTTACCCCAGCGGCCTTCCAGTCTAGCAATTGTTGGATATTAATATCATCGGGATTGGCCTCTAATGTCAGTTCCGTTATTTTTACAATGGGATAAAACTGCTGGATTGTTTTTATAATCCTATCGATGCCAGCTGCTGGAATAAATGAAGGTGTCCCCCCTCCGAAGTATATTGTTTCAACTGGCTCAATACATTCCTCTTTTCTCATTTCAAGTTCCTTACAAATAGATTTAACAATAGCATCCATTTGTTCAGTACCTGTTTTGAAATAAAAATTACAATAAATACATGCTTGCCTGCAAAAGGGAACATGAATATAAATTCCAGACATAAAGTTTCAAACTTAGAGAATTTCTTTTAAACGCTGTCAAGCAATTTTGACAACTCCCAATCTTTGGCAGTTACAGTCGAGTTCGCATCATGGGTGGTTAATTTAACCGAGATTCTATTGTAAACATTTGTCCATTCAGGATGGTGACCGAGTGCATCAATTTTGGGAGCTACCTTGGCCATCCATGCAATTGCACTTATAAAATCGACAAAATTGTAGGTCTTAGTAAGGCAATTGTTTTCTTCTATCCAATTATTATTCATTAATTTATAACAAATTAGAATAAATTTTGGTTTTATCAATTTTTTTTTACTTAATTTGTTTCTTATCAAATAATTATTGTCATTATGCATACACTCAACAACATTTTGGTCCCTTTTGTAATTTCTCCTTCTGCAAAAGGAGCATTAAAAACCGCCATTGCTTTTTGCAAGGTATACAATGCCAAACTTCATGTCGCGCACGTTGAGAATGAAAAATCCACCCCAGATGTGCTTCAATCCATTAAAGCTATATGTGACGAGGAAAATATGACTTTTGTTTACTACGATAGAAAAGGTGTGGTTCACAAAGAAATAATCAAACTAGAAAAAGAGCTTAGCATTGATTTAATTATAATTGGGGCTTATGGCGTTACAGGGTTCCAACAATTTTGGGTAGGTAGCAATGCTTTCAAGGTAGTTAGCACCTCACACTGCCCTGTTATTACTTTACAAAATGAAAATTCAAGCTTCACTGGGTTTAATAAAATAATGTTACCAATAGATGACAGTGAAGAAACCAGACAGAAAGTGAATTGGGTTGCTAAAATAGCGAAAGGATTCGATGCAGAGGTATTGATTTTTTGCGTGAGTAAATTAAAAACAGATGAGTCGCGATTAAAATTAGCAAAATACGCTGCACAAGTTGAGAATCTGCTGAAGGAAGAGGGTATTAGAACAAGCTTTGACGAAAGTTATGGCAACAATATTGCCGAAGATTGTTTGAAATTTGCAGAATTACACCATTGCGACTTAATATCCATTATGACCGAAATGGAAAGCACCAATAGCTTCTTTATGGGCACCTATGCGCAACAGTTGGTAAGCACCTCGCCTATCCCTGTGTTCTCAATGCACTCGCGTTCAACCAAACTATCTGCTCACGTAGCTTAAGCCATTTAATTGCAGCAAAATACTTATTTGCTATACTTCCTCCAACAGCGTGCGAAACGCTAACACCTTGTCCCCATATTTTTCATAGGTCTTAGCTTTTAATGCCAAAGCATACTTGTCTACGTATTCGTTAAAATCTTCGATGGCGTTGCAATAGTATTGCACAGCATAATTAACACCCTCGTTATCATCAACCACGGTTAGTAATTTAAGCATTTTAAATCCTGTAAATTTTTCAGTTGAAATAACTTCCGGAATATGTGTGTGTTTCATCCAATGCACCCATTCGGTTTCTATTTCTTCGGGGATATTGCAGGTTACGTTGTATATAATCATGACTCATTAAATTAATGTAACAAACTTATTCATTTTTTTAATTCTAAAGAAATCTTTCGAAAGATTTGTATTTCATTTGCAACAACCGATGGCCACTTTCAAAAATAGCCGTGTAGATACCTTGACCTATCGGGCATTTACAAAGCTTAAACACATAGACATTCTGCGCGACGACCTCATTCACCCCATTGTATGTGGCAACAAATGGCGCAAACTAAAACACGCACTGGCTTATGTTTTGGAAAACAACTATGAAACATTGGTGACATTTGGAGGAGCTTATAGCAACCATGTGGTAGCAACTGCTTTTGCCGGAAAATTATTAGGCATAAAAACACATGCTTTTATTAGAGGCGATGAAAAGCGAACACTGAACCACTATGAAAAATTAGCCTTAGAATGCGGCATGACTTTGCAACATGTTGATCGAACAGCTTATAGAGATAAAATCGCTTTGTTTGAGCATTACTTTAAAAACAACGAACGCGCCTTTTTTCTAGACGAGGGAGGCAACCATCCGCTAGCACTGAAGGGTTGCGCAGAAATTCTTGACGAACTAAGCACCGAATATGATTACATCGTTTTACCATTAGGCACCGGCACAACCATGGAGGGTCTTGTACAAGGCATCATAGCAAGGCAATTAAAAACGAAGGTATTGGGCATCAGTTCGCTTAAAAATAATTTTGAATTAAATCGCAGATTAGAAAAATACGACCCTAAATATTGGCAGGTTTTTCATGACTACCATCGGGGTAAATATGCAAAATCAGACCTTGAATTATTACAATTCAATCAACACTTTCAGAATGAGACAGGCATTGTATTAGAAACAGTGTATACAGGAAAAATGATGATGGGCTTTTTAGATTTGCTAAACACTGGTTTTTTTAAATCAGATGACAAGGTATTATTGGTTCATACAGGTGGACTGTTGAACCAATAGGCATCGCCTATTAGAAGATTTGATAATTAAATCGCATAAAAGATAATGCCTATAAAAAACCATTCTTCTTCGGGTTACTGCATAAAAGTCTTTGCATTTAAATCGATTTTGGCCTTTCATTTTTAAAACTCTTTTAAATCCACCTTCATACTTTGTATTAGAGTTTGTGGTTAAGCCAGAATCTAACCTTTCAAAAAAAAGAATTCTTTTTTTCTTGTTATCAATATAATATCCCTTACCCTGAATACGGGACCCTACTTTTGGACTGTAGCAATGTTTGAAATTACCATTCGAATAAAAAACATAATAGTCAACATATCCAATTTCCCTTTCTTGCTCAAAATGAATACTATTTTGGGCAGAACCTGAATTCACTAATAGAAAGAAAAAACAAACCATAAAAAACCTTATTTCCATATTGAATTCGCCGACTTAAAGTTCGGCAAAACAAAATTAAAGCATTGTTAGGATAGTTCTAGCTTTCACTAGAAATTTGGAGTAAAAAAAAATAGTTTTATGAGAGTGCAAGCAAGCGATGCAATTCTTGGCGTGTTGATTCTTCTTCGAACTTTCCGCAATATTCTGCAGTGGTGGTATGGCTGCTGTCATCTTTGATACCACGGCTAGCAACACAGAGATGCTTTGCATTAATAATAACCGCAACATTTTCTGTTTTCAAAATGGTTTTTAATTCGTTAACAATTTGCATGGTCATGCGCTCTTGAACCTGTGGACGTTTGGCAAAATATTCAACGATGCGATTTAGTTTAGACAAGCCAATTACCTTACCATTGGGGATATAAGCGACATGGGCTTTACCAAAAAATGGCACAAAATGATGCTCACAATTGGTATAAAAGTTAATATCCTTTTCAATTAACATTTCAGAATATTTAAACTTGTTCTTGAAGTGAGAAGCTTGCGGTTTGTTTTCTGGATTCAATCCCCAAAACATTTCTTTCACATACATTTTAGCCACTCTGCGAGGCGTGCCGCTCAAACTATCGTCGGTCATATCCAAGCCTAGGGTCTGCATTATCTGATTAAAATGATTTTCAATAATACCTATTTTCTCATCATCACTTAGTTTAAAAGCATCGCTGCGCATTGGCGTATCAATGTTAAACATTTCGTGGTCGTGGTCGTCTGTATGGTGTATATTATCCATTGTATTCTACGTAATTCCTTTCGGTTTCAAAAAGGCGAACACCCAATTCAAATTTGGAATCAATTTGGGCTCTTAATAAATTCCATATAACAATGGCAATATGCTCGGCAGTTGGGTTCAAATCTTTAAATTCAATGGTATCCAAATTTAAATTTTTATGATCGAATCTGTCTTCGATTTCCCTTCTGATTATGGTTGATAGAACTTTCGTGTCAATCACATAACCTGTTTCAGGATCAATTTCACCTCTAACGATCACTTCGAGATTATAATTATGGCCATGGTAATTGGGATTATTGCAAACACCAAATACCTCTTGGTTCTTTTCATCACTCCAAGATAGATTGTGTAAACGGTGTGCAGCATTAAAATGTGCCTTTCTGATAACTGAAACTTTCATTGTATATAATAAGTAACTATCGGGAGAATCGAATTGTTTATGCAAAAGAACTAATTATTTACAAAAGTATACTAATGAGGTGATTAATGTTTTTACCATTTGTTTAACTTCTTTTAAACATACAATATTTCAATTTACATTGATAATCAACATAATAATATAATTTTAGTCTTATATCAGTAAGTTGCAAAAAATATTTTGTTTAAGCTATTGTTATGTTTTTGTAAATTACATTTAATGAAAAAGAGACACTTAACTCTATATAGAACCAATCTATAGAGTTATTTTGGACATAAATAAACTCATAAAACGCTAATTGTTAATAAGTAATAGCTTTGTTTAACTTAAAAAAATAATCTCTTAAACAAAATATGCGGATAAATTAAAATTAATTACTCAACTTTGTAGCGTTAAAAAATATAAAAAGTAAAAATTATTTCACTGTTTTAAAAATCCACAACAAAAATGAACACAGCACACTTAATACCAATTTCTTTCGATTTTATGTTGCAAAAAGAAATATCCGCAATGAAAGGTTTGGCAATGCAATTAACCAAAAATTCGGATGATGCGGATGATTTGGTTCAGGAGACGATTCTTAAGGCTTTGCGTTACCAAGGTAAGTTTACCGAAGGCACAAATTTCAGAGGTTGGTTATTAACCATTCTAAAAAATAGCTTTATAAACAACTATCGCAGAATGGTGAAGCGCAATACATTCTTAGATGCAACTGACAATACCTTCTTCTTAGATATCCCTTCTCACAGAACAGAAAATCAAGCAGAACTAAAGTTTATAAGAAAAGATTTAGAAGCTGCTATTACCTCATTGCCAACTGAACTCAAAGTAACTTTCATGTTAAATGTTGAAGGATTTAAATACCATGAAATTGCTGAAGAACTAAATATTCCAATTGGAACTGTTAAAACCCGTATATTCGTTGCACGCAGAATACTCCGCAAAAAACTTTATGTTTATGGCGAAGAATACGGTTTCAACAAATCAATAAATGAATAGTTTATATCTTTGGATTAATATACTCACGCTGCTTTTTCCCTTGCTACTTTCTTTTGATAAAAAAGTAGCTTTTTACAAACGTTGGAAATATCTCTTTCCCGCCATTGCTCTAACCGCCACTTTCTTTTTAATTTGGGATGAATGGTTTACTCAAATGCATATTTGGGGCTTTAATGCCAAATATTTGTTGGGATATTATATTGGCAATTTGCCGATAGAAGAAATCATTTTCTTTTTTACAGTGCCCTATGCTTGTATCTTTATTTTCGAGGTAATTAAAGCTTATGTAAAACACAGTGAATTATTCGAAGATTTACACCGTTGGTTTACCATGTTGTTTTTTGGTATAGCAATAACCTTACTTTATTGGTACACCGATAAACTGTATACTGCCATCACTTGTATTATTCTTTCTTTGATTCTAGGCACACATTTAATTGTGATAAGAAGACGCTACATGAGTTGGTTTTATTTTGCCTTCCTAGTCTCCATTATTCCCATGTTAATTGTCAATGGCTTGCTTACTGCCAAACCTGTGGTTTATTACGACACAACGCAACAAATTGACCTAAGGTTAGGCACCATACCTGTTGAAGATTTTATTTACAACCTCACCATGCTTACCATGTGTATCGGCTTATATCAATGGTTTATGCGTCTTGGTCTCCGACGCCAGTTACGCCACCAGAAACAATCATCTTAAATATTTCTGTTGAATTGGCTTGAATAGGCTTAATTTTATCATTGCGCACTATGTATAAATCGCCCATAAAACCATAGGATTTAGGAAAGTATACACCACTGTGTTCCGGCATCCCAATTTTACCCATGTCCTTGCGCGTAATAAATCCAATTTTATAGACTCCTTCTGCTCCCATTTCAACAATTACTGGTTCAGAAAACTTCTTTTTTTCACCAACAAAAGCTTCCATAATATCCTTCACCGAAGAATACAAAAACTTGACTCCCGGTGTTTTTTCCATCCACTCATCAAACCAATCAATGAATGGGGTAGCTAGGTAACTTGACCCTATCCAACCAACGAATAAAATAACAGACACGATGATTAGAATCCCCAATCCTGGAATATGTTCCTTTCCAATAAGGTTATCGATAGATTGAAAAAACCAAGCAATCATGAAATAGGTAGCTATCAAAGGAATACTAATTAACAGGCCCTTCAAAAAATAATTGACAATCCGATTGGCCATCCTTTTTCTGCGAAATGTAGTATTAAATTTGTTCATTGTATTGCATTAAATCTTGTGCGATATCCTTGCGATAATATTTATTTTGATATTGAATTTTTTCTGCATTCTGCATCGATTTTTGAATCGCCTCTTTCATATTTTTCCCTGTAGAAGTTATCGCTAATACTCGACCACCATTGGTGCGCAAAATACCGTTTTCTATTTTTGTTCCCCCGTGATAAATAGTGCTATCTTCAATTGTATCGGCACCACTTATTTCGAATCCTTTTTCAAAATGCTCGGGATAACCGCCCGAAACCAATACAACTGTTGTTGCAGTCTCTGAACTAATTTGCATCTTGATATTCTTCAAATCACCTGTGCAGGTTGCTTTCAGCATTTCTAGTAAATCATTTTCTACTCGGTGCAATACCACTTCAGTTTCTGGATCGCCCATCCTGCAATTGTATTCAATTACAAAAGGCTCATTACCCACTTTCATTAAGCCTATAAAAATAAAACCACAATAGTCAATTCCCTCTGCCTTCAGGCCATTCACTGTTGGTATAATAACTTTCGATTCTACTTTATTTAAGAACTCGGCATTTGCAAAAGGAACAGGCGAAACTGCACCCATGCCACCAGTATTCAAACCAGTATCGCCTTCGCCAATTCTTTTATAATCTTTTGCTTCTGGCAATATCACATAACTTGTCCCATCACACAAAACGAAACAACTCATTTCTATACCAGCCAAAAACTCTTCTATAACAACTTTATCACTGGCCTTGCCAAATTTTCCGTTTAACATGTCAGCTAAACTTGCTTGCGCTTCTTTTAGATCATCAATAATCAAAACACCTTTACCGGCAGCCAATCCATCTGCTTTTAAAACAAAAGGTGGTTTTAAAGTTGTTAAAAAAGCTTGCCCTTCTGCAATACTTGCATTGGTAAAGGTTTGATAGGCGGCAGTTGGTACCCCATATTTCTGCATAAATATTTTAGAGAAATCTTTACTCCCTTCTATCATGGCACCTGCTTTTGAAGGACCAGCCACCAAAATATGATTCAACCGCACATCCGATTTTATAAAATCGGTAATACCTGCTACCAATGAATCTTCGCCACCTGGCAAAATCAAATCGATTTTTTTATCTACACAAATTGATTTAATACTTTCAAAATCGGTAACCGCTGCATTAATATTTTCGCCACATTGCGCAGTCCCTGCATTTCCCGGTGCAATAAACAAATTATCACACAATGGACTTGCACTTATTTTTTTTGCAAACACATGCTCACGACCACCACTTCCTAGAATCAAAATATTCATGTTGCAAATTTAACCCTTTAAAGAGACAAAAAATTTAAAGTATTGAACAGAAATTCAACGGAGGGGAGGTAGTTGGCAATAAAATAGTTGGCAGTTGGCAGTTGGCAGTTTGTCAATTGTCAATGTCTAAATATGGTTGACCGTTTTTTATATTCTTTTAAATTCCCTTGAAAAAACAATTGTCAACAGTTTCTTTAATGATTCACTAGAATCTTTTGAACCACCATATCTCCATTTGCAGAAAAGATATACAGATAATATATACCACTATCCAACGTACTTACATCAACTTGTGTAGAGGCTTCAAGCTCATTTTGCACCCACGCTTTTTGCAACACCACTTTGCCACTTAAGTCGGCTATTGAAATGGTTAGAGGCACTATGCTTGTAAACTTAACAGCTATGTTCAACTGGGTATTAGCAGGATTCGGATAGATGGAAGCACTGCTAATATGTTCCTTGTGTTGTTTGCAAACATCGGTGTATTTACAAGGCAAAGAAATGACTGAATCGGAAGGAATAACAGCTGCTTTTAATTCTTTTTGTATGGCTTCACTTTCTTGCTTAGGTAACAATTTTAAAAATGCTGGAGTGGCAGCATACCATAACAAGTAATCGGGACGGGCAGATTTTTCAACCATATCAATTACATTATAACTTCTACCTGTTTTTACTAAAACTGGAATTAAATGATTAAAATCTAAAGACTTTTCACTCGTATCATTTGAGAATTTAATATAAGTATTCTTTCCTAAATCATCTGTAATATATTCGGGCAAAATACTTCTTGAAAATACCAAATCAACATTTCCTGATTCAATGCTAGTGCCATTTTTGGTAAGTGTCAAAATAGTTGCATGCAATTTTTCAGTCGTTTGGATTTGTGAAGGTACTTTTGTATCTATTTTTACAAAAAATCTCAGATTATTGTCTACAACTCGGTACCCTAACTGTTCCGATTGAATTAATGAACCTGGCAAAGGATTTATTTTATCAAACTGGGCTTTAGGTGCGTAGTAAATATCCTTTAAATCGGGCATGGGCAAAGCCGCAGTAGATATTTGGGCCGACTGAAAGAGCAGTTTGTTTTTAGCACTGTCTTGCATTATGGTATTGGCAATAGCAAGTTGTTTATGATCTAAACAATTTAAAAAGCGAGGGGTGTTTTCGTACCAATAATATTGGACTTGTGAAAGTGGTCCGAAATTCACCCTAACAGGGGTTAACATATGTTTTTGATTGAGGAAGGCTTGTAAATTATTCTCATCATCATTGCTACTTGCCCGCAGATACTCCAAATCATGTTCATTGCTTAGGGAGTCGCTTACAAATAAAGGAATAGGTAGTTTGTATTTGTTTTTTACTTCATCGTAATAAGCAGCCGATGGGCAATCCGAAATGATATTGGTGGTAGAATCTTTTACATAAACCTTGTAATGAAATTGACCTGACTTCAATTTTATACTTAAATTATTATTTTTTTCTGTTTTAAAACCCAGTTTGCTTAATAAATTTTTATCTGCACTGATACTTCTCACGTCTTTCAATAAATCTACTTTTGATGCATTCCATTCAGCTAACATTTTTTTCAATAAAGCTGGATCAGCATTTTTACTTATTTCAACTTGCTTGTATTGTCTACCCGATTTCATATCCCAAGAAAAAGTATCAGGATTCGCTTTCAGCTCTGATTGTACCCTTGCTGGCAAAAGTGATATGTAATAGTTGCTCTTAGGCAACCAAAAAATCATTTCGTTTGAATAATAAGGATGGGGTTTATCGAGTTTATTAGAGACTAAAATTGGCAAATATTTTTTATGGTTATTATAAATTTCTAAAGTGTCTTTTAGATTTTTTCTATTTAACATACCATAGGCTTTGGTCATCCAAATATTGGTAATCAATGTTGGATATTTATCAGGATGTGCCAATACCGAAAGCGTTCCACCACTAAAAGTGGTTGAGTAACTTGACCCTTTCACTATGTATGAAAAACTAAAAGGGTTGCGTTTGCTAAGAGTTTCTTCATAAAAAATGCCTCCATCTTTGCCTACTATGCCTAGCCTGTATAATTCTTCGTTACTTAACCTTAAAAAGGAATTGTTTTTCACCATTAATTTTTCTTCAACTTTAACGCTTGGTAATTTTAAAGTATCGATTGGTTGTGGCAAAGTGATATTGGCATTTTCAAACAATTGTTCAAGATTTGAATTTGGCAACTCTTCTACTTTAATCTCATTTTCTAAAATCGGTTTTTGAAAGAAAGGAGGTTCATTTATTCTTTCATTTACTTCAATATTTTTAAAAGTATTTTCTTTTACTTCATCAAATACTAATTCTGTATTTTTAGGTTCTTCTTTTGGTGTTGTTATTATTTGCGGTGCTGCAAGCACAGGTGTTTTAGTTGTTGGTGTTGCAAGTAAATAGGCAACGACAGCTATTATTGAAAGACTTCCCATTATGATACTAATTTTTTTGATTGAATATTTTTTACCAACTTTAATATTTTGCAATTGATGCTCTACCTCCTGAACGGTTTTCAATTCAGGCAGACCTTTTTCAAATTGTTCAAACAGCGATTGTAAGGTTTTATCTTGATCCATATTTGAGGCTTGTGTTTTCTTTAGTAGTTTCAGGGTTCAACAGTGCTTTTAATTTTTCACGTCCGCGCAGTAAGCGGGTTTTAATCGTATTATCATTCGTGTTTTGTATCTCGGCAATTTCTTTAATACTGAAGCCTTGCAATTCGAACAACACAATGGCATCTCTCATTTCAGTATTTAGTTTTTGCAACGCTTTGTGCAGGTAATAATAATCTGCCGTTATTTCTGCAGTATGCTGTTGATCCTTTATATACAAAAGCGCCTCCGCTGCCACAAATATTTTAGTACTCATTTTTCTTCTTTCATTATTGGTAATGCGTGAGGCAATGCCGAATAAAAAATATTTGAATTTATCTTCTACTTTTAATCTTTCAAATTTGGTAAATGCAATTTCAATTGTAGCCGACATCAAGTCGCTAGCATCGTCTCTGTTATTTGTCAAAGCAATGCAATAGGCATTTAATTGCTTGTGACATTGTTCATACAACAACATAAAGCGCTCCTTTTTATTTTGTTCTGCTTGCTTCAATACTGAATTGGGTACCCTTAATTAGTGTAACGAAAGTATCAAAAGTTTCATGGAATCTAAAAATATTTGAAAAGCACTTCATTTTTCTCAAAAAATATTTTCATTCTAAGTCTACTAAAAAATAACCTAATCTATTCGCAATTCCTTTTTTACGCAGTAAAAATAACTTTTAAGCACTTCTTCAAATCAATCTTTCATTTAGTGAAATTGAATTCAGTAAACCCTTTTATTTTTACTTAAACCTATAAAAAAACTTATATCACTTATGCGGTTAAAATTTTTCTTTTTATGTTTGTAAGGAAAATCTATTGAATGAACATTGAACAATACAGAGAATACTGCTTAAGCAAACCCGGCACTTCCGAAGATTTGCCTTTTGGACCAGATACCCTCGTAATGAAAGTGGGTGGCAAATTATTTGCACTTTGCAATATCGACCATTTCGTAAGCATCAATCTAAAGTGCGACCCAGAAAAGGCAGTTATTTTACGCGAACAACATGAACAAATTATTCCAGGCTGGCATATGAATAAGAAACATTGGAACACTGTTGTTATAGACGGCTTATCAGAAAAATTAATTCTAGAATTGATCGACCACAGTTACGAATTGGTAAGAAATAGTTTGCCAAGAAAAATAAAAGCCGAATTGGATTTATAAACAAGGCCCCTAAAATCCGAGCAAACTAATCACCTCTCTTGGGGTTAAAACGGGTAAAGTACTTAGCTTAAAATCTTTACTATCACGGGTTATAATCATTTCCACTTTTTTATTAGAAAGTGCGCACTGATATTGAATTGCATCTTCGAAATCTTTGAATCCAAAACGCATA
Organism: bacterium; assembly: GCA_029945665.1. Lineage (GTDB taxonomy): Bacteria > Bacteroidota > Bacteroidia > NS11-12g > UBA955 > JABMMZ01. Next base: position 54,056 of record JAQSCZ010000109.1, read on the forward strand.
GCATCACTAATTATTTTGCCGGAAACATCAATTACTTCCGTCCATTCAAATAACTCTTCTAACATTCGCATTACTTCATTCTGAGAACCATATTGACGCATAATATAAAAAATATTATTGTATGAGACTGCAGAAACGTGAATGACAATTTCTCGCTTTAAAGCCCTATCAAACAAACTTGCTGCATCATTCGCAAAGGGCTTTCTATCTGCCAAAAAATCAATGATTACGTTAGTATCCAGAAAAACATGCGTCATAAACGGTGCTTTTTCGAAAGTGCTTTACCCAACTCAACTTTATAATCAAAATTATCAGGCAATTGTATCGAACCCTTTAGTTTCAATACCCGAGGTGAAATTTTTTCTTCTTTAAACTCTTTTGCTGTCAAAGACTTTAAATAATTTTCTATTAATGCCGACAAGCTTTCGCCTTTCTTTTTAGCATATTTTTTAGCAACTGAAATAACAGAATCATCTATGGTTAGTGTCAACTTTGTATTCATTACACGTGTAAATTTAATTACAAATATACGTGTAATTTAGATTTTAATTGCCAATTTTAATTTATTTTACCTTATTTTTATCTTTAAAGAAATATTTCTATTCCCTATTGAAACAAAAAGCATTGGAACAAGGTTCATTTAGACGGCTTACCAGAAAAATTAATTCTAGAATTGATCGACCACAGTTACGAATTGGTACGAAATAGTTTGCCAAGTTGTTGTGTCATCATATATGATGACACAACAAATAATCCAAATTCTCTATATCCTTTTTCTTTTACCCCAATTACTTGGATTCTCTTTTATATAATTCTTAACCCGGGCAAATTCGTCATAGTCTCTTATCAAACGGTCGTAAAACCTTGGCTGCCATTGAAATTCTTCGAACCCATTTTTACCACACCAACGGTTAACCTCTGCCTTGAATTGTTGAATAATAACGGAAACTGAACCTGCAACGGGCCTCGAAAATTGATTGTTTTTGAACTCCTTTTGTACCAATATTGAATTTGAAGCTGATGGTTTCTTTAAAGTTAAATTTAGATGCACATGATCGGGCATGACAATAAACTCATCTACCTCTGCATCGCAAAAATGCTGAGATAACTCTTGCAAGCAGGCCTGAACCCTGCTTCCAATGTCATTGAGGAGCATTTCCTTTTCGTGATTAAGTCCAATAGAAAAACTATTATTATCAGGAGATATAATTTCACCAAAAAAATGCACTCTGTTTTTTGTATTCATGGTAATGAAATAATCCCCAGGCGAAGAATAATCATAATTCCGAAGTCGCACATGTTTCCGTATATGAAGCATAGTTATTAGTTTAATCAAAAATAAAAATAAGTTTTTTATTTGCAAATTTTAGTTCCTATTTAATTTATTACAATCTTTTGAAACAAAAACCAATCACCACTTGTCATAGTAACATGGCCATTTATCAATTAAAAACTACGCAAAACTTACCTATCTCGATGCAGGAAGCTTGGGACTTCATGTCATCTCCTTATAATTTAGGAAAAATAACACCTAGTGAAATGGGTTTCGAAATAACCAACGGTATTCTGCCTACAGATAAAATGTATGCCGGGCAAATTATTTCCTATAATGTGCGCCCTATTGCAGGCATTGCAATGGAATGGGTAACCGAAATTACCCATGTAGAAAACTTGAAATACTTTGTCGATGAGCAACGCTTTGGACCCTATGCACTTTGGCACCATCAACACCATTTAAAGGAAATTGAAGGCGGCGTTCAGATGGATGATTTACTGCATTATAAAATGCCTTTTGGACCACTTGGCCAAATCATGAATACTTTGGTAGTAAAACAAAAGCTAAAGCAAATTTTCGATTACCGATTCGAAAAATTAGTAGCGCTTTTTGGTCCCTTCGAAAAAAGATAATTTATACTTGTATACAAGAATTTTGCCTAAGACCTTACGGCCATTGCTTTCTTAATAAACTTCACAAAGAGTGGATGTGGATTCTCAACTGTACTTTTCAACTCAGGGTGAAATTGTACCCCTATAAAATAAGGATGTGTTGGAATCTCTACTATCTCGGCCAAACCTGTTTCTGGATTAGTACCTGTTATCATCATACCCGCTTTTTCAAAGGCTGCCGTATATTTATTGTTAAATTCATAACGGTGGCGGTGGCGTTCACTTATTTTCGTTTTACCATACGCACGCGATACACTGCTGCCTTTTGTTAATACACAATCATAAGCACCCAAACGCATGGTACCTCCTTTTTGTGAAATGGTTTTTTGAGAAGCCATCATATCAATAACTGCATGCTTTGTCTCATTATTCATTTCGGCACTGTGCGCATCTTTATAGCCTAATACATTTCTTGCAAACTCAATAACACTGCACTGCATACCCAAACATATCCCAAAGAAAGGAATATTATTTTCTCTTACATATTTAATGGCAACTAGTTTACCATCAATACCACGGTTACCAAAACCAGGAGCCACTAAAACGCCGTCAAAATCCTTCAACTTATCGGCTACATTCTCGTCTGTTAATAATTCACTGTGGAAATATTTAACGCTCACCGCACATTCGTTGGCTGCACCCGCATGAATAAAAGCTTCGTTAATTGATTTATAAGCATCTGGCAACTCTACATACTTCCCTACCAAAGCAATATTAACTTCGTTTTTAGGATGTTTTACATGCTGCAAAAATTCTTTCCAATGCTCTAATTCAGGTTCTTGTTTTGCAGGTAACTTTAATTTAGCTAAAACAACTTTATCCAATTTCTCTTTCAACATCACCAATGGCACATCGTAAATGGTCTCAACATCTATCGATTCAATAACTGCATTCACATTCACATTACAGAACAATGCAATTTTTCTTCTAATTTCTGTATTTAAATGGTGTTCAGTTCTGCAAACCAAAATATCTGGCTTCACACCGCTCTCTAATAAAAACCTAACAGAGTGCTGTGTTGGCTTTGTTTTTAATTCACCTGCCGCTTTTAAATAAGGCACCAAGGTTAGATGAATTACAATCGCATTATCCTCACCCATCTCCCACAACAATTGACGCACGGCTTCAACAAATGGCAACGATTCAATGTCACCCACTGTTCCACCAATCTCGGTCAATACAATATCAAACTTGCCAGAATCACCTAGCAATTTCATTCTTCTTTTTATCTCATCGGTAATATGTGGAACTACCTGAACTGTTTTACCTAAATAATCACCCCTTCTCTCGTTCTCAATTACTGTTTGATAAATTCTACCAGTCGTTACATTATTCGCTTGCGAAGTTGGAACATTCAAGAAACGCTCGTAATGGCCCAAATCCAAATCAGTCTCAGCACCATCATCGGTTACATAACATTCGCCATGCTCGTATGGATTCAATGTTCCTGGATCAACATTGATATAAGGATCGAATTTTTGAATAGTTACTCTATAGCCTTTGGCTTGAAGTAGTTTTGCTAATGAAGAAGAAATAATTCCCTTACCTAATGAAGATGTAACGCCACCGGTTACAAATATATATTTACACTTTTGTTCCATCTATTTTTAATGATTATTTAGCTGCCGACTCTAATTCCTAAAGTTTTAAAAAAACCGTAAAATTCAGCTCACAGATGAACCACCTAATCGGATGGCAAAGGTACGACTTTTAATTAAATCAACTCAGGATTGCTTTTCAAGAAATTTTCAACAGCGCGTAAATCGGCTGGTGTATCAATGGCTGGACTCACAAATTCAGTTTTTAAAACTTTTATTTTAAAGCCGTTCTCCAACCAGCGCAACTGCTCTAAACTTTCAGCTAACTCTAACCCACTTGCTTGTAAATCCTTCAGTTTTGAGATGGCTTCGCGTTTAAATGCATACATACCAACATGCCTGTAATAGCCAAATTTATTAACCCATTCAGCACTTTCAACGCCGCGCAAGTAAGGTATAGCATGACGCGAAAAATAAATGGCCTGATCGTTTCCATCACAAATAACTTTTACCATGTTGGGATTAAACAAATCGGCTTCTGTTCTAATAAACTTCTTCAAGGTCGCAATATCTATGGCAGGATTATCGAATGCAGCAGCCAAAGCTTCAATTTGTTCCGGCAAAATAAAAGGCTCATCGCCTTGTAAATTAATCAATACATCGAAATCATAATTCAAAACATCTGCTACCTCGAAACAACGGTCGGTGCCGCTAATGTGATTAGCTGAAGTCATGATACATTCACCAAAACCACTTACATGTTCGTATATTTTTTCATCATCGGTTGCCACTACAACCTTCGCATGTAACTTTGCTTTTGTCGCCTGGAGATATGTTCGCTGTACCAAGGATTTACCTTGAATATCTATCAATGGCTTGCCCTCAAATCGGGTAGAGCCATAGCGTGAAGGGATAACAATTAATACTTTCATTTTTAATTAGAATGAAACACTGAAACCAAATTTAATTCCGAATCTACGCGCACCTGGATTATCTAAATGCGTTAAGCGATGCACTGCTGCTACTTGTAAAATTTTAAAAATATTTTCTAAACCATAGGCTACTTCAACATAAGGTTCTCTGTTAATTTGATTATCTAGAGTACTAACAGGATGACCATCATTACCATATTTGGGATAGAAACCTGTATTTCTTGAACTGATACTACCCATAACGGCTCGCCCTTCTACAAACTCTCTCCATTTCAACTTTTTCATCAATGGTATTCTGTTTAACAAGGCCCCATTGAAATGGTGCTCCATTTTAAAGAACAAACTTCGGTCGGTAACGAACTCAAAAAAATTCATCAAATTATAAGATGTGGTGCTATAAAAAAACGACTGATTACCGCGGTGTACTTCTAACAATGGATAAGGCAATCGCTCAAATATTTTGGTGCCTGATAAAGTAAAATCGGTACGGCCCCAATAGCCAAAACTTAAACCTTTTTCAACAGTGGCGGTTACCCTGTTATAATCGAAACGCGAACCGAATACCCCTTTTATTCCACGTGTATAATTCACTGAAAGGGCCAAGGCACCGGGCTTGGTTTGACGGACACGTTCATTGTCATTTTGTAAATAATATTCCTTTGGAGCCCAACGCAACCCCATGGTAATGGCCGCATTGGTAAAATTACTCGATTTAACAGAGGTATCCGACAAATTCTCGCCATACACAAAATTAAATTTCTTGACTTGTTCGAATTGATATTCTTTGTGCAGAAAAACAATCTTAGCATTCCAGCCTCTAATAAATTCACTGGTGGCCCAAAGCTTTGTTTCCTTTGCTCGATTTAATTGACTGGCGCCAAAAACTGAAACCGCCGTATATAAATTACTCGCCCCATAATAATCATCTGAAACTCCAATTTGCTCTATATCTTTTTTGTATGACGCGCCTATTGTTGACCAATGTTTTCGACTCAAAATAGATTCAAACTGTCCTTTGTATTTCCACTGCTGACCAATTACGTCTTGCATACCATAGGCCACGTAGCCACTCAAAGTCAACCGCTTGCTAAAAGAAAAATTAGTTCTAGCGCCCAATCTTATCTTATTTCCTTCGAGGGCATTAAAACCATAGAGCAACGCATAGGGTCCAAAATCGAATTTTCCAATTTTCTTATATCCATTAAATAGAATATTAATCACCTCGACATAGTTCTTTACTATTTTAATATTGGTAACTGTGTCAATTTTAGCCAGTGCTCTTTTCTCGTCAATTGTTAATTCCTCGTGACGGGATGAATCCCAGAATTCATCAGATTTAATTGTCGCATCTTCATTCAGGGTAATTGGATAGTCAAAAAACTTTGCACTGCGCTCTTTATTGGTTACTATATTTTCGGAAGAGCTAGAAAAAACAGCCACCATACCTGGTGTATTCTTAGATAATTCTGCAATATCAATCAATACCCTATTCTTTACTGGTATGTATGCGCCAGCGTCTGTTGGCTCATACTCTTGTGTAATTTTCAATTTCTCAACAAAATTCAAATTGGCTTTATTGGTAATACTTAGAGTTAATCTGCGCAAAGCGAATGTACTATCTTCAATCCATATATAACCTGTAAATACGAGATCCAAGGGATTCTTGGGAGTTACCTCTATTTGATATAATTTCCGATTGCTGCCATAAGGATATTCTGACCCAATTAACTTAAAGTTATAATACAAAAGTGATGACTTGCTGATAGGCGAAATAAAATTCTTTTGAAGGATGGGTAAAATATTATCGTTGAAATTATATTGTTGAAAAGTTGAACCTAACAATTGCGACAAAAACGACCCATCTTCGACCCCAACCCCTTTGACACGCGATGCCAAAATCACTTCTTTACTTCGGTTCGGATTTTTATTGAAATAGAATTCACTTAAATTTTCTGAAAGAAAAATTGGCAATACTTTTTTCGTTGAATCATCGCTCAATGAACGAATGGTATCGAAAGCACCTTCGACCTTTCGCACCACATTGAATTTTTTATTTTGCTCGGATAAATTATTAATGGCGATTTGAATTTTTGTGAAATTTTCGCACTCGTAAGAGTTTAGATTTTCAATGTTATTTTTTTCTTTAGCATCTTGTGCTTTCTGAATAATACGTATGCTGCGATTGACTTTACTCGAAATGGTTATCCCTTTAAATGCTTTGGTTGCCGGTGCCATTTTAACATCTAGTGTATTCATTTCACCGGCATTAATTTTGAATTTTAGCACGGCATAGCCAACATAACTGAAAGAGATTGTATCACCAGCCTTATTGGTTTTCATAGTGTATCGCCCATCGAAATTGGTAGAAGCTCCATCACCTGTTGAATCAATGGTTACATTTACACCAGTAAGCGGCTCGCCGGTAATAGCATCGGTTACCTTCCCTTTTACAATGGTGGTTTGACTAAATAATTGTGTGGAAACAGAAATTATTACTAATAAAAATAGTTTGTGCATCAATATACAAACCTACATTATTTTTCAATACCCTTATAACAAGTTCTACAAATATGCGCAAAATTGAAGACAGTGGAGGTATTTGTTTAATTTTTGAGGTTAACTATTAATTAAAACAGATGACACCCCTATAAATCAATAATTAAACAGTGCACTATTTTAAAATTAAGATTATTTACCATCCGAGTTGTAAATAGGTAACATTTAAAGTAATTTTGATTCTAAACAGAATAAGATTCTACAATAAAACACATGTAATTTAAAAATCTAATATATTGATTTACTTATACTTATACTTATACTTATACTTACACTTATGTGCTTTATTTTAAATAAATCATACTATGTTTGATTAAATTTTTATAAAAATGAAGAATATAATTTTAACTGCCTTTGCTTTTCTAATAATGCAAGTAGGCAAATCACAAACAATGGCAATCCATGGAACTAGTGCTACAAAATTCATAATATATTATGATGGAGCACCTTACTCTATTTTCGGTTCGGAATTGTGGTACGACTCACCAAATCCTGGCGATGTAACGGTTAGTGACTTAACCCTCAACCCCCCTACCTCGTATACGGCGCCTGTTAAAATAGGTGAAACCTTACCTGCTGAGCTCCCAGAACCAAATCCAGACGGCAATATTTACATTTCATGCAATGCAGCAAGGGACATTTTTGGCATTATGCATGTTAAGTGTGGTCCATATTATGTAAATGGCATTACGAATAACGGAGTTATGAGTTGCAGTAATAATAACAATGTTTCTTGCCGAATTGCAGCAGTTGGTATAATCTTTTGGTTACCTGATGGAGAATTCCAACCCTTTTATCCTAAATATTAATAATCTTGTTATCAAATTAAATTCGCTTTGAATAAACTATACTTTATATTAGTCCTAGCATTTTACTATATACCTTTTTTGGCATTAGGTCAAGACAGGTATATAGTAACATGTTATTCTGCAGGTGATTGCAATAACATGATGGTCGCTGACAATCTGATTGATTCCATATTTGAATCAAAAAACATTCGACATAGGTACAAATTAACTGGAATTAAAAAGGAGGAAATAGAAAAATATTCCAAAGTAATTTTTGGAAAATATATAGACCCAAAAAAGGTTTTAAGTGAAAGTGATATTAATGAATATAAGCTACAAGATCTTAAACCTGGATTTGTAGCCTATATTTGCAATAAGGAAATCCTTTTAAATTGTAAATTTCGGGAACTTCCTGAGAAAACATCATATATCTTTGCCATGAATTGTGATAGCAAAAAATTATTTAGGCAAACAGGAATTAAACAAGTTTTAGATTCTTTTAGTTTAAACTTTTCTAATAAAACGCTGATAACTAACTTTAGAAATGGCAACACATCTACTTATGTCATAAATGGCAATTTCCTGTACGGAACTGATCCCTTATTTGAACGTACTTTAGTAAAGATAGATATCACAACTGGCAAAACGATAATTAAGAAAAATATCAACCAAGATATTAAACCAAATGATATTTATAAAGCCGCATATCCAAATTTCATATTTATTGACACTTTGATGAAATATGATAATTTATTAAATCAAGATGAACGATTAATTATCGAAAAACTATTCACTCATAACAATAGGTATTTCCTTATTGCGCATTATGAAATGTTTACTTATAATAACGAATCAAAAGATTTTATCCCATTATCTCATAATCTCATTATCGAATATGACTCATTATTGAATTTTGTATCCTTTTTCATTGACCCACTAATATCCTACAGCAAAATGTATCCTCAATTAGGTGCAAACACATTCTTAATAAATGATTCACTACTTTTAGGTCAATTTATTCATGATGACAATATTATTTTGAAAAAAAAATATCTGATGTATTTTAATTTAAAAAACAATCTCATTAAAAAAAACGCCATTGACTCTGTTGAATTACCAAAATCTTTAAATGGCATATTTGAAAGTAATATAATTGGAACCTTCACTAATATTAATAATATTGAAAACCCTATTTTTTCTTTATTTCCTTCACCCTATCTCTATTTCCGGAAAACAAAATCTTACTTGAATTTAATAACAGATTCAACATACACAATTGATTCAATTTATACCAAATTCTTAAAATTTAGAATCATTGCAACTACTAAATTAAATAATGATGAAACAATAATATTATATGAGTATGACAAAAACTTATTTTATAGTCAACTTAACCTTAGAAATCAAAAAAACAGATTACTCAAATCATTTGGGAATCTAAGCAAATTCGGTTTACAATTAATCTTGAGCACCGAAGGCAAATTATATTGTTTTCCTATCAATAATACTGATAAAGACAACTACCTATATGAGCTTAACTAAATTAACACTTTTGGGTTTTATTATATCATTTTCGATAAATGCTTTTTGTATCGAAGCTATTGTTCATAATAGTTCAAATATTTTTTTCTTAGATAGTGGCACCCTATTTAAATACAATTTGGAAGGAAATATTCAGATCCAAAAACGGTTGATTTATAGTGACACATCTTTTCAGGGTAGTTTCTTACGAAATTACAAAAAAGGAGGAATCTTAAATAAACAAATTGCACTCCGACGATTAAAAATTGCGCAATATGAAAATATTATTCTCAACAATGACAATATTTTAGTTGCTGTTCGATTTTTAAGCCTTGATTCATCAAGGGGCAATTTTGAAATCATGTTAGTTGAATTTGATCAAACCTTTCGTTTTAAAAGAATTTATTTCTTACACGAATGTAGTTCTCCAAAGTTTGGAACAGTTGATCTTTATTGTAGATTTAAAATTCATTTAAAAAACAAAAATGAAATATTATTAAGTTTAATAGTACCGCCTCAAGGAAAATTAAATATCGACAGCGAATTTAACTTTGCAACTTTTAAACTAGACCATAAAAGAAACGAATTAATATTTTCAAAATTAATTGCAACAAAAAAAGACATTTTGAAAATGCAAATACACGTTTTCAATTACTACCCTTTTGACAATTTTTACTTTCCGATTCAAATTCCAATCAATTACTCAGAGAAACCAATTTACTTTTCATTTCCATATTTAATAGTACATAATTACCAAAATGGTGAACGTTTAGATCCGTTCGACCATACTAGTTACAATAAAACACATCCTCAATTTAAGTTCAATTCCTTTGATAAAAAATGGCCTCATGGTATTTTATTCAATGCAATTTCAACACCTCAACTTGTTCATGAATATAAACTTGAAAAGGATACACTTAATTTTATAATAACTAATTATTCTGACAGTAAGCCCAGCCCCTATTTAATTAAGTTGTTTAATGGCAAGCAAACAATTACCCCTTTACGATCTAACTATGACGAATTAAATAGTTGGTATCATTTTATCAACTCAAAAATAATTGAGATCAGTTTTAGTGAAAATAAATACAAAATTGAATATATACTTCAATAGAATGAATATAAATCTACGTAAAAGTTACTCATAAAAAAAACCTGCAAGCTAAGCTTGGAGGTTTTTTTATATTAAATAGGGTGTTTATTCACAAGCTTTTCTACAAAAACTTTCCCATTCTTCGTCTGGCACATACACCAATTTAGGTGTTTTCCAATTGCCGCTCAAGAAACCTGTTTTTAATTCACTACCCTTGCCTATCCATGCATAGCGTTTGCCATCTTTAATGACATAAGCCAAGAAAACATGTGCTTTGTAATTCTTCTTTTCCTTTTTTGAAATATTCGATTCTACAAAACTGTTCTTGCCTTTATTTTTAAGGAATTTTGCCGAGGTAGTGGTGTTATCATCTTTCAATCCATAAATGACATTGACACCATTAAATTTCTTAATCTTTATTTTTATATTTTTTCCTTTAAGTGCTTTATCATTTTCACCATCTTCACCTGCATTATCATTTCCAGCACTAGCACTTCCTTTACCTTTTCCAGCCACTGGGGTTAATTCTAAAATCGTATAAAACCCTGTAAACGGCACTTCAAAAATCACATAATCACAATTTGCTAAACCCCTGCAAGAATCAGCAAATACAATCTTCTTCGTCCAGTTAAAGAAATTGTCTTTCTTTGTATCAGCTGGCAGCAAAGCATATCTCTTACCGGCATGAGCAGGCAATTTACTTTTTGGCACCATTACCAATACCATGTCTTTTTTAGACATAATGATATCTGCAGAATCATTTTTTTGAGAAACATTTAAATCTAAGAAATCAACGACCTCTCTTTCAAACTTAGGAATCATTGGAATATCGCTAATGCCTGGATATAAGAAACTGTTACAAAAATTTAAATAGTCGTCTTTTGTTAATTCATCAACCACTTGCACATAAGCTTTATCAGCTGCTACTTTTTTGAAACTACTTTCGTTAACTAAAACAATCGTGCCTGCTTGTCCAAATTTAGCCATTGGTTCAGATTTATTTGGGGTTTGCAAACCACCAAAAGCATCGGCAGCGCAATAGCAGGCTGGGCGTACTTTTGCTGAATTATAAAAACGGTTCACATCTTTAATATTAAAAGATTGCAAGTCGCAATCATCGCCATTAGTTGCCTTTTTGTAACCGATATTAATAACACGTTCGTCGGTTAATTTCCAAGTCAAATTTTTGGCTTTATCCTCTATTCCTTGATAAGCAAAATAACCTGTTTCATTGTTGATTTTTGGAATATTAATGGTAATAGATTTTATGGCTTTGACTGGTTTGTTTTTATACATGGCGGTTACCTTAACCACACCATTACTCAACAACGGGTTGCCATCAACATCTTTAAAAGCCATGTTGTATTTTTTAATATCCGCGGCATTGCTTAAGTACTCCAATTTAAAAATCAATTCATCGTTGTTAAATCCTTCGAATGTATTTGCGGGAATCATGGCAGAAATACAACCAGTGCGAATAATGGTATCGCGGTCGGCACGGGCCATCAAAATAACGATATCCACTCTTCTCATTTGTTCAAGATCGGTTTCTTTACCCGTTACTTTTTCACCCAAACTAGCAGTAGCTACTCTGTTTTTGTACATTAATAAATTCTTGCTTAAAATATAACCAGCGACAGTATCCGTGCGATTGTTTGATAACTCCAAATTGGCTTCTGCTCCACCCGTAGTATCGGCATAACCATTGATTTGTATGCGCTTAATGTTGGTTTTTATTTTTAGAATCTGAACTACCGAATCTAAAACAAGATAATCTTTGGTTTTAATTTTAGATTGATTGACATCGAAATATACACTGAATTTTAAGGAGGTTTGCGCTTTTACAGTAAATATTAAAAAGGCGAAAAATAAAGTGGAAAATAATTTCAAGACTGTTGATTGTTTTATACCTGCCCTTTTTAAAATTGAATAGCAAGTGTTTTTTACTTTTAGCATAATGTTAGATAACTTTTTATAAATCGGTTTTATTGTGTGAGGCGCAAAAGTAATATTTTATCATTCTAAAAAATTAAATTTACATAAAAATAACGCAGAATTATCAACAAAATCGCCATTCTTAGGTATTAACACCTAAGCATTTCGAAGAAAAATAAAAAAGAAATCTAATATTTTTTAATTCTAAAAAACCATTTCACATAAATCGTCATCAGTAAAAATAAAATCGCTACCAAGCTTGCCAATGGTCCCACTAAATTGCCATGCAATACATAAAAGGTATGAATCTCATTCGGTGTAATGGTGCATTTAAATGCTGTGCGTTCTCTGTATTTGGTGGCATTGCTGATTTGGCCCATGGCGTCAATCTTAGCAGAAATACCTGTATTGGCGCTTCTGAGCATGTCTTTGCGTGTTTCAATACACCGAATGCTACCAAACAATAAGTGTTGTTGATACCCTGGCGAATTTCCCCACCAACCATCGTTAGTAATAACTGCCAAAGCATTGGCACTATCGCGCACAAACTCGGCTGCATAATCACCAAAAATAGATTCATAACATATCAAGGGTGCAATCTTTAAATCTTTGTTCACAATAAAATTAATGGGCTTATCGCTTACACCTAAACTACCCGATGTGCCACCCAAGTTAATGCTCAACTTTTCTAAAAATTGAAAAGGCATTTTCTCAACACCAGGCACCAATTTCGACTTGTGATAAATACTGTCGACTTTGTTATTCTGTATTAACAAGGCTGTATTATAACTGTCCCACCATTGAGCCGAAAAACTATCGTATCGCGCTGAAATTGTCGGTTTAGTTTTTTCTTTGTAGACACTCATTGTTTCTGCCCCTGTTAATATTGTCAACCCAGTACTATCTGTTAGCGCCCTTGGTGCTATTAAGATATTTAATTCATTTAAACGATCCTCATGGTTCCATCCTGTAACGGCAGTTTCAGGCAATACCAGCAATTGTGTTTGAGGTGTAAACAGTGGCTTAGCAATTTGCAACCCTAAATCCAATTGATCATCGGGTGAAATAAAATTTGCACCATCATCAAATTTTTCACTGTACGGATCAATATTGGGTTGCGAAATAACACATTCTATCTTTTGTTTATAGGCACTTAGTTTTAATTGGGCAAAATGAGCAACAACAAAAGAGAAGGCTGTCAAAACAACCAAAGCGCCAATTGGCTTTAAAAATGCAATTTTTTTCCGGCGGTCAACTACCAATTTTGCAATCCAAACATTCATTACAAGGATTAGCAATGTACCACCCATTTCGCCTGTGTATTCATACCATTGAATGAAAGAAGGATAAACGGCTAGGCCTTTCCCTAAAGTCATCCAAGGCCAACTTGCAGGCCAATTAAAATGAATATATTCCATGGCGATATAATAAAACACCAACGAACTATAGCCTGTTTTGGGTAAATTAAGATGCGTTATAGAGAACAATAGGAAGGGCAAGGCCATGATTAAACTATTTAAAACAAGCATCATGATACAACCACTTGGACTGGCATTCCAAACCCACCAGGTACAAGTGGTATTAAATATTAACATGGCAAAATAAGCCCACCCTAATAATTTAAAATGTGCATTTTTTTCAAACTTTATTTGATGGTGAATAATCAGTATGGGCACAAGACCAATCAACAATAAAAATGCCATGGGCGCGGGTGGCCATCCCAAATACAGGAGAGTACCACTGCTTACTGCCAATATAAACTTATACTGATTTAGCATCTTTTTTTCCTTCCATTACAACTACAAATTCGCCTTTGGGCGCTTTCTTTTCAAAATGTTGAATGACTTCTTCAATACTGCCATTGATTGTTTCCTCAAACAGTTTACTCAACTCGCGTGACACCGAAATTTGTCTATCCTTTCCAAAATAAGTTAGGCTATCTTTGAGTAAGGCCGCCAATTTATAAGGACTTTCATAAAACACCATGGTGCGTGTTTCGGATTGCAAAAATTCGAAACGTGTTTTACGTCCCTTTTTTACGGGTAAAAAACCCTCGAATACAAAGCGATCGCAAGGTAATCCACTTTTTACGAGCGCAGGAACAAAGGCAGTTGCACCAGGCAAACATTCAACTTTAACATTGTTTTTATAACACTCGCGTACCACCAAATAGCCTGGATCGCTTATACCAGGCGTGCCGGCATCGGTAACAAGTGCCATGATTTTTCCGGCATGTATTTGATTTAAAACATCCTTGTATTTTTCATGTTCATTGTGCGCATGGTAACTCTGCATTGGCTTACTAATTTCGTAATGCTTTAACAACATTCCTGTATTGCGTGTATCCTCGGCCAATACAATATCGCAATCTTTTAAAATCTCCAATGCTCGCAAAGTGATGTCCTTTAGATTTCCAACAGGGGTAGGCACCAAATACAATATTCCTTTCTCAGCCATTTATATTTTTTTACTTATATCAAAGTGAAATAATCCTTTTAAACCAAATAGCAATACGCTCCAAAAAACGACCGCTAATAAATGATATCTCATTATTTTTAACTTATCATGCTCGAACGAAGCGCTGATAATACAACCCACAGGAATACTAATTAAAATTGGACTTAATAAAGCCAATCCAATCAAACCATAGGTATTCTTTATGTGTAATAATTTTTTTAGCTTGCCAAATTTAAATTTAAAGAAATGGTATTTCGATAAGTAGGTTGAAATAATGGCCCCTAAATAAGTAAACACCAAAACACCAATGGTACCACCGCTGGCAACAATTAGCATGTCTAAATACCACACCCGCGATGAATGGGCCAACAAGGCAAGAACAGCAAACAAATACTTTACTGCTGCTAACAAAACCATTAAAAATACCTCAATAAATTCTCCCATTTTGATTGTTGTGCGAAGATAGAAAGAAAGTTCAAGAATCCTTAGAACTTTGGATAGAAAAGTAAATATTTGGACAGAATAAATCTAAAGTATGTAAAGCAACAAAAAACATAACACAGGCTTTACATTGCGGACCTCCGTATTTCGTAATATTGTGTTTATGTTTCATGGGTCAAAAAGATTATTTGTTCTTATTAAGACCTGTTTTTTGGCAGGCCTATTCCTAGGATTAGGTTGCAAAAAAAAGACAGAAACAGCATATATTCACATTCAAAGGTGTTGGATAACTAAAATTGAAACTGCAGATTCTATGGCTTTGGGCGAAACAAAGGATATTGTCGTTAGCTTTGTTGGCATCAATCGAACCAATACGACTCCGCATAGTATAGAAATGACTCAAAAAAATGAAGACACCTTTGTATTGAAAGCCAATTTACAATACATCGAAGGGAGAGCATGTCTGCCTTACCCTAACTATTATTCCTTAGATACATTAAATCCCGTATTTAAATTATCAATTCCCTTTAGTGCAAATAAGAAGGGATCATTCGTATTTATTAGTAACGAAATGAATACCGCCTGTCGCTGTATCATTTACTAAACTTTTTACTAAAAAAAAAGACCTCAACAAGTGAGGTCTTTTTTTAATAATTTATAGACTTACTTAATAAGTAGCACTTTCGGTTAATTTACCGTTTTCGTCAAATGACTTCCAAGTGCCTGTTCTTTTACCATTGTGGTAATGCATTTCGGAACGCAATACGCCTTTGGCATCCCATACTTTCCAAGTGCCGTGCTTAATATCATTTTTGTAAAATGCTATTGAAGTTATTTTACCATCGGCACCATACTCAACCCACTCACCGGTTTTAACACCATTGTTGAATGAACCTGTTTCTTTTGTAACACCTGATGCGTAAAAAACGGTTATCTTACCGTCTTTAACACCGTCATTACATTCATAAAGACTCTCAATTTGTCCACCTAAATAAAAGGTTTCTAAATTACCATTAAAGTACTCACCGGAAGCAGTTACGAATTTACCTGCTGCATCCATTGTGATATCGTTGCTTTGAGCACCAACATAACTAGCTGATAGAAAAGCGATTGCGGAAATAATTAATGTTTTTTTCATAGTGGCTTAACAATTACTTAACAAAGCTAAGAAAAAAAAAGCGAACCGCCAAGAAAATTATCTACTTTTTAAAACAATCCTACTCTGAATATTCTCAGATGTCATTTGAACAGTTTTGTATGAAATACAATTGATGGTTACTTTTTCAGCATTGTTTAAAAGTGACTTTGGGATATAGCAATAACCATTAATATTTGTGTAAAACACTTTATTAGAACCAGAAACCTCAATGGTTGCGCCAGCCAATTTTTCATTCTGACTGTCAGTAACAGTAATTAGGCAAAGACCATCGGTGTTAACCGCATTTGTAGAAACCGAAGCGGTTAATAATAAAACGAATATAATGATTGCCTTTTTGATGTTACAAAATTGGGCTTGTTAAATTAGCGTATCATCATTCTAATATTATCTAATTGTTAAGTTTTGTAATAAGGTGTCCTTAACCTTAACAAAAAAATTAAAGCTGCAAAAATCATAAGATTAGCTTAGGTTTCAATTAATCTTAAATTAACCTAAAATGAAACAAAATAACTTAATTATCATTTAAAATTAAGATAAAATTAACACAACCATTTGACCTTTGCAACATGATTCACAATCTCAAAACAATTGTACTTCTTTGTTTCTTAACTTTACTAAATTCTCAAATTTCTGCACAAACGGGCACTATTATAGGCACCGTTTTTGATTCAACTAAAAACATTTTATTTTCAAGTGTCAACGTCTCTATAAAAGGCACAAACCAAGGCAGTGTAACCGACAAAAATGGCCAATTTTCAATTAGCAATTTGCCGGTAGGTACCTATATTTTAGAACTAAGCCATATTGGCTATTCATCCATAACCATCGAGAATCTAACTGTTACTGAAAACAATACCACCAATATTGGAACAGTAAAAATGATGACGGCTGCCAAAAAGATAGGAACTGGTAGAATTGTTGTCAAAAGAAAAACATTTACTGAGAAAGCAGTAATTCAAGAAGTAAAAAAAGCAGATGTTGTTATCTCCGCAATTTCTTCGGAGGAATTAAATAAAACACAAGCAAATGATGCAGCAAAAGCCGCTGCTAGAATTCCAGGTGTTACTCTAATGGAGAACCGTTTCATTATGTTACGTGGATTGAGCCAAAGATACAACAGTGTCCAAATAAATAATATAAACGCGCCTAGTACCGAGGTTGACAAACGTGCTTTCTCTTTCGACCTAGTGCCTTCGAGCATGCTAGATAAAATATTAATTTTCAAATCGGGGGCCCCTGAATTAGCTGGCGATTTTGCGGGGGGTGTTATTAAACTATTCACCAAGAGCAATGTTGAAAAAGATTTTTTGACCGTGAATTTCGGTTTCGGAATAAGACTTAACACCACTTTTACCAGTCACCAAAACAACAATATTGGTGGAACCACCGACTTATTAGGATTTGATAATGGTGCAAGGGCCTTGCCTTCGAGCTTTCCAAAAACCTTAGCGGGACAATCAAATGCAGTAGCATTGCAAGTTGGCCAATCCTTATCGAACAATTACAAATTAAGTTCGACTGTTGCGCCTGTTGATTTTGGTGCAGCTATCAGTTTTGGCAAAAATATTAAACTAAATAAAAAGCTGAGTTTGTACACCGTTAACAACTTTAGTTATTCTACCAATTACCAATATTCGACTATGCACCGTTACCGATATCAAAATGATCAGATAAATTATGTACGTCAAATGTTTAATTACAGAGATGAAAATTTTGCAATCGAATCGAAAATAAGCTTATTAAGCAACTGGATGTTGAATATTAACAGTAACAATTCCATTAGTTTTAAAAACATGTACAATCAGATTGGAGAAAATGAAACAACCGTTCGTACAGGTGTTAATCCAACAGAAAGACCGAATACAGAATTTAAAAACTATGGTTTTCATTATACAAGCAGAAGCATTTACTCAGGTCAGGTTGAGGGCAATCACAAACTCAACACGATGAACGATAAAATAACTTGGGCACTTGGATACAGTCATATTAAAAGAAACGAACCTGATTATAGAAGATTTAGGACCTATAGAACAGAAGGTTCTGATGACCCATACACGATGATAGACCCTCCAAGTTCAAGTTT
This sequence comes from bacterium, assembly GCA_029945665.1. GTDB lineage: Bacteria > Bacteroidota > Bacteroidia > NS11-12g > UBA955 > JABMMZ01. The sequence goes on from JAQSCZ010000109.1 coordinate 72,506, forward strand.
ATTTGATGCTGCTAGGTTTTATTCTAATTTAACAGAATATACGGTTGCTGCCACTGTTAACTATGAGAAATATTTAAACAATCCTTTTGATTCAACGAGAAACATTGTGATAAGAACAGGTGCTTATGTTGAAGAGAAATCAAGAGAATTTTCAGCCCGTTGGTTTGGCTATGTATACAGCGGCAAAGGTTATTTGAAAGAGGCATTTTTAAAAACGCCAATTGATCAAATATTTGCGCCAGAAAACATCAACACAACCGCAGGTTGGCGCCCTTCAGAAGGAACCAATCCAAATGACAAATATTTAGCAAAAAATAATTTAGCAGCCTTTTATATAGGAACAACTATTCCAATGAATAAATTTATACTTTCATTTGGAGCAAGAGCCGAACAATTTAACCAATCACTTAACAGTGCAACTCAATCGGATACTGTGGTTGTTAAGCTGAATAATTTAAACATATTACCTTCGGTTAATATGTCCTATAACATATCTGAAAAAACCTTGGTGCGATTGGCATATAGCAAAACCATTAACAGACCAGAATTTAGAGAATTGGCTCCCTTTGTTTATTACGATTTCGTATATGATGTAAATATAGTTGGTAATCCTGACCTTAAGTCTGCCTTGATTGACAATGTTGATTTGCGTTATGAAATCTATCCATCTTCTTCGGAGACAGTGAGCATCGGGGCATTTTATAAAAACTTTTTAAATCCCATTGAGAATTATGTTCAACCCATTGGTTTAAGTCAGCAATACACGTTAAAAAACGCAAAGCAAGCCACTAACTATGGCGCAGAATTAGAAGTAAGAAAATCTTTCGACAATGTGACCCAAAATAAATTTTTGAAAAGATTATCAGTTGTTCTAAATGCAGCCTACATCTATAGCCAAGTAAATCTTGGCAATGACTCAACTTTGAGTCAAGCGAAAACGAGAGCCTTACAAGGACAATCGCCATACATTATTAATGCGGCTTTATTCTATAACAACGAGGAGAAAAATTTAAATCTAAATCTCTCATATAATATCTTCGGAAAACGTATCGCATACGTTGGTAATACAATATTCCCAACTGTGTATGAAATGCAAAGACATTCGCTCGACTTTACCATGAGTAAAGAGCTTAGTAAAAAGGTGAATTTCAAATTTGGTATCAGTGATATTTTAAATTACAAACACCGTTTATGGCAAGATACCAACGGCGATGGCAAAATAGATTACAATAAAGTAAATACAGACCATGAACTATTAAGCTTTAGAAGAGGTCAAATGTTTAGCTTTAGTTTTGCTTACAAAATTAAATAAGCTTATACAAATATTTCAAAAAGCCCCTTACCCATTTGTAAGGGGTTTTTCTTTTTAGGCACTAGCTAGTAGTAGCCTACATATTATAATAAAAGCGCCATCCAGTTTAATGCTGTCATAACATATAAGCCCAAACAATAAACATTATTTAAAGGCTAATTAATATAACCGTAACACAACTCAGTGACCTTTGCATCAGAAAATCAAACAAAAAAAATAGTATGAAATTTAAATTTTTATCAATGGGAATTATTGCAGCTTTATCTGCTTTCACATTCTCTTCATGTACTAAGACAGTTACTGAAACAAAGTACATCACAATCCGTGATACGACTGTTGTTCAACCGCCTGCAATTTATACAGAATTGACCGGTTCTTTACCTACCCAAGCTTTAGATGCTTCAAAAAAATATCTAATCGTTGGAACTGTATTTATTGATGCTGGTGCTACAGTAACAATACCTGCTGGAACTAAATTATTTGGTCAAAAAAGCACCAAAGGAACTTTAGTTGTAAAACCAGGAGGAAAAATTATTGCCGATGGTACTGCTTCAAGTCCAATTATCTTTACTAGTAACCAAGATAAAGGCGCTAGAGAACAAGGTGATTGGGGTGGTGTTTTGTTACTTGGCAAAGCTAACGTTAATCAAAACAGCCCTTCAATTGAAGGTATAACACCGGCAGTTACTTATGGTACTTTCCAAAGTTCTGCTAACGACAATGACAACAGTGGTATACTAAGATATGTTCGTATTGAATATGCTGGTATCGCTTTAACCCCAAATAACGAAACCAATGGTTTAACAATGGGTGCTGTAGGAAATGGTACTACCATCGATTATGTTCAAGTATCTTACGGTGGAGATGATTCTTACGAATGGTTTGGTGGTACAGTTGCTTGTTCTCACTTAATCGCTTTCGGTGGTTGGGATGATGATTTCGATACTGATTTCGGTTTCAGTGGAAAAGTGCAGTACGCTGTTGGTATCCGTGACCCTTTTAATGCTGACCAATCTGGTTCAAATGGCTTCGAATCTGATAACGATGCTTCAGGTTCAACTTCAACCCCTAAAACTGCTGCTGTATTTTCTAATGTAACTTTACTAGGACCAGTTTACGATTCAGCTAAAGCTTCTTTCAGTGGTAACTATTTACATGCTTTACACCTTAGAAGAAACACAGAATTATCTTTGTTCAATTCAGTAATCGTAGGTTATCCAATTGGTTTAAACCTAGATGGTACTTTAGCGAATTACACTGGTGGAAATGCAGTTTTAGACAACAACATATTGGTTTGTCCAGGTGTTAAAGGCAAAGGTGCTCGTCCATTCTTTAATGGTGCTGCTGCAGATGCAAACGTTGCAACTTACTGGAAAACAACTAAATCTAACCAAGTATTTACTTTAAACAATCCACAAGCTACTTCTGGTTCTTTAGTTTACTCTAAAACCTTTGCTGATGCTGGTATCGAGCCAACATTATTAATGGGCTTCAATACAGTTGCTGGTGTTAGTGGTGGAACTTACCCTCAAAACCCTAACTTAGCTTTATTCAGTGGTGCTACCCAAAGTGGTGCTGCGTTTACAGATGCTAAATTATCTTCTTGGTTCAATACCACTACAACCTTTAAAGGTGCATTTGGTTCTAACGATTGGACAGATGTTTGGGCTAACTTCAATACCCAAAACTTAACTTACTAAAAAAAGTATTTTTTCATAATAGAAAGCGCTCGATTCAGTTCGGGCGCTTTTTTTGTGTTTAAAAAATTGAGTTATAAAGCCATAGTTTCACAGAGAGAAACTACTCTTAAATCACAGATATATTTAATATAAAACACTAACCTAGTTAAATATATATTGGGCTCTTATACTTAGCGTTAATAGGTTTTTGAATGAAAAGATATTTTACGATAGGTTATACTAAACCGTTAGGTCTTCGAATTTTCGAAACCCTATCCGGTTTGGGTATAAATAACTATAATCCTTATTATAAACTTAATTTTGAGTTGATATTAAGTGTGCATCTTGCTTACTTGAAAAAAGGATTAAAATATCTTTATAAAGGATTCATTTATAGCATTGAAATTTTCATTCTATTCCCTCCTATTTTAATTGTTGCTTGTATTGGTGTTTTGATAAGTACTTTTTTTAAAAAGAAAAAAACACAATGACCTTAGCTTTGTCGTTATTACTAAAAAATCGGAGTTGTGATGCTCTGCTTTAGTAATTTGTATATACTAAAACTTTCCCAAAATTAAACATTTTTGCTGGAAGCCTTAAAGTATAATCCCTAAGCAACAAGGTACATATTCGCTAAATTTTAAGAATTAAAATTCAATCTATGGTATTAATTAATATTCACATTTAATCTGTGAATCTGTGGCTTTTATTGAAGACTTTCTCGCATTTAAACTTTTGGGTAGTACGAAGCCTTAATGTATAATCCCTTTGGGATATCGAAGCATGTGGTATGTTATAGTTTACAGATATTTAGTCCCTATGCGACAAGGTGCATATTCGCTAAATTTTAAGAATTAAAATTCAATCTGTGGTATTAATTGTATTCATATTTAATCTGTGAATCTGTGGCTTTTATTGAAGACTTTCTCGCATTTAAACTTTTGGGTAGTACGAAGCCTTAACCTATAATCCCTTTGGGATATCGAAGCATGTGGGAAGTTATACTTTACATTTATTTAGTCCATAAGAGACAAGGTACATATTCGCTAAATTTTAAGAATTAAAATTCAATCTGTGTTATTAATTGTATTCATATTTTATCTGTGAATCTGTGGCTTTTATTGAAGACTTTTTCCCAATAAAACTTTTTTGGAAGCACTAAGCCTTAATGTATAATCCCAAAGGGAAATCGAAGCATGGGATATGTTCTACTTTACAGATATTTAGTCCCTAAGCTATAAGGTACATATTCGCTAATTTTAAGAATTAAAATTCAATCTGTGGCATTAATTGTATTCATATTTAATCTGTGAATCTGTGGCTTTTATTGAAGACTTTCAAGCCTTAATGTATGCTCCCTTTGGGATATCGAAGCATCGTGAATGTTATAGTTTACAGATATTTTGTCCCTAAGAGACAAGGTACATATTCGCTAAATTTTAAGAATTAAAATTCAATCTGTGGTATTAATTGTTTTCATATTTAATCTGTGTATCTGTGGCTTGAAAAAAACGACTTTTACAACACCATCTCCTCGAACAAACGCTGAGCTGTTTTTTCCAAATCATCGCACAATCCTGGATGCGGGCGTGATACTTGTATGCATGAACTTCGCACCGCGGTTAACCATCTAAACCGCGAAGGGATATCAAGTATAGCAATAGGTCCACCATCTTTTGCACCATTCGCTATTTTCTCTAATGACTCTAAATTATCTTGCAATTGTTCGAGCTCTAATTGTGGTGCAAAAACTTTTAATTTACTTTCATTTAAAGCAAAATGGACCTTTATAAATTTCGCTTTTTTACAAAACATAATCAGTCCAATGTTCAGAAATTCTTCCCGCTCAACAGCAGGCAACACGCGTATCACCGCATATTCATAAATATGTTTCTCTTGCATGCTGGGCTTCTTTAGTAAATAAATCGGAATGTTTTAATCGCATGATTAAGAAATCCGCGTAAGTTTTTCGTATGGCCGTTGGTGTTTCATCGCTTCCCTCCCATTGCAACCATTCATCGGGAATTAAGGCTACTACCGATTTCAAAACAGCATCCGTTAAAAGTGCTTTAAATTTCGAATTCACCAAGTCCATTTCTTTTGCTTGTGGCAATAAAACATGGTCTTTTACCAATTTAAAACTGCTCATGGCATAGGTCTCCCAATCGGTCCATGAGTGGTGGAAATACAAACTTGCACCATGATCGATTAACCACAATTCCTTTTGCCATATTAACATATTGGTATTTTTAAAGGTGCGATCGACATTCAAAATAAAGGCATCTAACCATACAATAGCCGATGCTTGTTCTGCATCAATTTGTTTAACTACAGGATCGTAGGTGATAGCCCCGCTTAAAAAATGCAAGGCCAAATTCAACCCTTGACTGGCCTTTAATAAGTCTTGTATTTCTTCGTCGCCTTCGGCCTGACCGAAAGCTTCGTCTAAATTGGCAAACACCAATTCAGGAATACGTAAACCCAAAATACGCGCCAACTCTCCTCCTATTAATTCTGCAATTAATGCTTTTGCGCCATGGCCCGAACCACGAAATTTTAATACGTACTTAAAATCATCATCTGCTTCGGCCAATGCAGGCAAAGAACCGCCTTCGCGCAAGGGCGCTATGTAGCGTGTAACATTAACAGTTCGCAAATTGAGATTGTAATCCTTCATTGAATAATAGATGACCGTGGTTTTTTACTACCAACAGTGAGCAAAAGTACAAAATAATGCATTAAAACTGACCTTAGATAAAGTCGTTTCACTATTTAAACAAATTTATACTAGTTAAATTCAAAGGTTCATATTGTTTCCAATTATAAAACAATTATATAATTTGCTACAATTGATTATTATCGCTAAAATTGTATCGATGTTCAAAAAAATTACAAGTGCAATTATTTTACTACTTGCTTTTCAGCTGGGATATGCACAAAATAGTGGCACCAACGATCAACCTGTTAAAGGCAACATGTCTAAGTTTCTTAATGATGGAAAGATTGGCAATGTAAAAAACTTGGTGCGATTTAGAATGAACCGCGTTATTGCAGGGTATTATGGCTTGAGTTACGAACGTAGAATTTCAAAAAAATTTGGCATGGAAATAGGCGCCTATGCACAATTATTTTCGAGTGGCAGTTTTAATACCACTGCCCGTCAATTATTTATCAATACCGATGGTATAATCCATCCGGGCAATTCAACCAATGGCATGTGCTACCTCGCTTATCCTAAACTATATCTTACAGGCAAAACAATTAACAATGGATTTTTTGTTGGTTTGCGCAATTATTATGGCACCTGTAAAACAGTTATGTCTACCACCTATTTATCGGATAAAAACACCCTCGATACCAAATCGTTTTCTTCGTTCTTTATGTTCGGCAGTCATCAAAATTTCAAATCGAATTTTGCATTTGGTGTAGAAGCTGGTTTTGGCTATTACAGCGATGCCTACAAGGATGCCACTTTTTCGAATTACACAGGTGTTGCACCAACAAAATTTTATAAAAAAGACACTTCATTTTCGGGCGTTAATATGAGCATCGACATGGTATTTGGCCTTTTATTTTAATTCAATATGAAAAAAATATTTATTTGTATACTCCTCCTAAACTCTATTCAATCTTTAGTTGCCGAAAAAGGATTAATTAAAGAAAAAATAGGCGACCTATATACCGTTAAAAAAGCCGACAGAGATGCCGTTGACTTTGAAAATGCATTAAAAGTGGACATGGACTATTATGTCATTTCTAAAAGAAGTGAATTGCAATATGTTTCGGTGATGTTCTCGTGGTTAACCTACACTAAACCTTCAGATTTTGTACTCTATAAAATTGACAAATCCATGAATGTGGTGGCAGTGGTAAACCTACCTTCGGAGATACAAGGAAAATCGGTTCAGTCATTTTCATTGAAAAAATTTGGAGATAAAATTTGTGCCCTTTTCTACTTTAACAATCAAAAGTCGCGCAGACAATATTTATTCGCCCAACAATTCAATAAAACAACCTTAAAAAAAGAAGGGGATATTTATAAAATTGGAGAAGCTACTATCAACAATAGAGAAAAAAGAATTGCGTGTTTATTTAGAGTCGATGTGAATACCGATGAAAGTAAAATGCTAATTACGGCCGATAGAGCCTATTTACCTTTAACAAAAAAACAGAAGAAGACTGCCAAAACAGAGAAAGTGCACACCTTTGCCTATTGGTTATTGGATACAGGTTTTAATTTAATCAAAGGCAATCGTTACACCAAATTGGGCAAAGGACATACCATTGTGGTAGGTCAAACTTTCGACAAAGAAGGCAACATTTGTTTCCTTGGATTAGAAAGCGACAAGGCTGTTAAACCACGAAAAAACAGTCGGTACAATACCAGTACTGAAGGCACCGACCGAAGCCGTTCGCGCCTTATTATGAAAATAATTCGACCAGATGATACAGATGTAGAAATATCATTCGCAAAAGGTCAGTATTTTTACTCGGCCATGATGAAATTAAATCCTACAACTGGCAATATTGCAGTGGTAGGGTTGATGGTGAGCGGTAAATATGGTGCCAATGGCATTTTTTCTCAACAAGTAAATTTAAAAACTGGCGAAGTACTAGTAGAATCGATTTCAAAATTCGGCACCGACTTTGCCAAACAAATTAACAATCAAAAAGCAGGCGTAAAAAGCGACTCGAAAAAGAAAAAGCCAAAGAAAGAAAAAAAGGGACCAGCCAATGCCGATTATGTCTGGCGTTTGGTGCGACTAGGTGCCTGTTTCTACAACGAAGACAATGAGCTGGTGGTAGTGGCTCAAAAGCTGCATACTTATACCATTACTAACCGAACCGGAAGGGGCAGTTCTGCTACGTATACCACTACTACCTATTATGTATATGGCGATGTTATAGCTTTTAAATTAGATGAGAAAGGCAAAGTAGATGAATTCGGATTTATGCCGCATTACCACGAGTCGACCACCGATTCTTGGCGCGATTATGCAGCGCTTTATACGGGCAAAAAACTTTGTATTGTAAATGGTGTAAATGGCTGTGAAATAAAATTTGAAAACAAATCTTACACCCCCGATATTTTATACCAACCAGAAGGATTTGGCAAAGACAATATTTATATTTCAACGATTAATATTTCTGACAACGCGGTGATACAAATTCTCAGACAAAATCTTAAATTAAATTTTGTATCGCTTTATGTTAAGGAAGAAGAAAAATAATTTTAGTAGTTAAAAAATAATATGACTAATTAATGACAGGCGAAAAAGCGTTTTAGTCGACTTTTTAAACGAGGTTTGATTCTCTCTTATAAATTTGAGTGTTATGAAATATTTCATCTTCAGCTTAGTGGCCTTATCTGCTTTTACAGCCTGTAAACGCAAAACCAAAACACCACCACCTGCTTCGGCAACCCCAGCAAACATGTCGCTTGTAATAGGCAACCCAGTTGACTATGGTTTTCCCAACCTCATTATATTTCCAGTAGGAGCCAATTACAATCCCGATATTAAAGAAGCACCCGTTGAAGAACGACATGATAAAACATCGCTTATTACTGTGAACAATGGGGCCTTGGCTTTTGTACAAAACAGTTACGACAATAAAATCGACCGCTCGGCCAGCAACGAATACATCAATACCAGTGAAAACGATTTCGACATCCGCAATATTTTATTTTACGATAAAAATTCTGGTCAATCGCGCCCATTGATTAATGACACCTTGCATATCTTGTCATTCGCCATACACAAAGAATTTTCTCATCCCATGATATTTTTTAGGATTGTAAAGCACGATGTAAACAAAGATAAAAAATACAATTCGGCCGATGCCATTATGTTGTATGTATCCGATTTGGATGGCAAAAACTTTACACAAATAACACCCGAGAACGAACAATTCTTTGATTACTTTTACTACCCCGAAACGCAAACCATTCTTGTAAAAACGGCCTTGGACATTGACAAGAGTAATTCGTTTACCAACCTAGACGAAACCAATTTTAGAGAAATGAAAATAAAAACCCCTGCCATGGGACGCGAAATCTTCAGTAAATCTTTAAAAGATTCACTCAAAGCACAGATGAATGTGTTGAAATAAGGGATAATATTTATAAAGCCACAGATTCACAGATTTTTTTATTTGATGAATTGCACAAATGATGGAATCAAATAATATATTTAAATACTTCTGTTTTTTTCAACCTTTGAATCTGTAGCGACATATCCTTTTCCTCGCAGCATGCTGCGAGTTTTTTTGGCCACAGATTCACAGATTTTTTTAATTAATGAATTTCACAAATGATGGAATCCATTGAGATTAATTATTATGACTGTTACGAAGGTTGCACATATGGCTGGTACCACGGCTTACTAGCG
>JAQSCZ010000110.1 GCA_029945665.1 bacterium
AGTGAGGGGTCAGTTTAGAGTGAAATGTAGGGGTCTGTTTGAGTGAAATTTCCAAGCAGAGGAAAGAAAAGAAATTATTGAAGATGCTTTTTCTCAGGCGAAGTCTCACAGAATAAAAATAAAAGAAGATAATAGCAATCAAACGAGTTTGTTTTAATCCTTTTTCACCACCTATTTATTATTTACGATTGAAAGAAGCCTACAGAATAAAAAAAGGACGAATATTTTATGAAAAGATAAATATCCCCTTTGACTTTGGCCTTGTCTTTCTTGAAAACGGAATTTATTTCTTCGACTTTTACGTTAGCGAAAATTATAATCTAACGGAACACATGAAGAAAAATGCCGAGGAAGATTTGTTTTATAAATCCTTCGAAATGGAGTGTTTAACCGAAGACAATAACAAATTAACTTCCTTTGGCCTTTCTACTACTCAAATAGCGCCCGCTCAATCAAAACTATCAATGACTTGTTTTGGTGGTGTGATTTACGAAGACATTAGCTTTGATTCATTAACGCCGGAAGAAGAATTAGAAAAAGAATTTAGAGAGCCGATTTATTTCATTGAATTGGAGGGTTTTAAGTTGCAATTTTTAGATCTGACAGAAATCGAACATCATAGGAGAGGTGTTAAATTAGACGGTCTTCATTCTAAAAGAGATCATACCGACGCACAAATAATATACAACGGCTCAAAGAATTCGCCTTGCAATTTTTTCGGCCTTACTTTTTTGCAAAATCCGAAAAACGATAAAAATATAATTGTTGAATTTACCGGCGACTATCCTAACATTTTATTTTACGATGTTTTTAATGAGTTCAAAGTAGACTTCATTCATCTTCTTTCGCTCTTAAATGGTGCGGATATTCGGATAAGAAAGGAATTCATTGGCAAACATTACAGCGTAGGTGCATATACTTCACAGAAGCATATTACCTACTCTTTCGAACCAGTAATTAACGAACGATATAGCCAATATGTTCCAATCAACAGTCCATTCCATAAAACAGAGCGCATTATAAGTAAAACATTTTCTATGTGCTTTGATAAATTCATTGAGTTAAACAAAACGCTTGATTTAAACACAATTATTTTTTATTTGAATGGTGCAGAAAATGCAAGTAGTATAATTGAGCAACTGTTTACAAAAATGATTGCTTTTGAAAGGCTTGCTACAATTAATTACAATCTTGCATCAAAAGAAGTTAAATACCTCGTTTTGCCAGATCAACTTGAGGTAATAAAAAAAGAGATTTCTCCAATACTTGAAAAGTATTCAAACAGTTACAAATTTAATTTTGGCACCGTAAACAGCCGTCTAGATAATTTGTTTAAGGAAAAAAGCGGCCGAACTGAAGATAAATTGTATTTCCTTTTAAAAACCGCGAGTATTGAACCTGATGAAGAAACAAAAACTCTTATAGATAAAATTCGGCATATTGTAATTCACGAAGGTAAATTAGAGAGCCTAAATGATGTGGTAAAATACTGCTTTCTACTTGATAAATTATTAAGAGATATTATTTTGAACCTTATGGGATATGATGGCTCAAGAAATGATCGTAGAAATTGGTTCATCTAATAAATAAAAAACCGCCGATCTTTCGCCTGACCGTCTACTTTTAGAACAGAGTGTTTACTATCACTTACTAGATTAAATTGGCGTAATTATATCACCACAAACCGTTCAACTTGGTGCATAGACCTAAACGTATAGACCTGTGTGCATAGACCTGTGTTTGATCACTGTTACCCGTAGACCTAAACCCGTTCACCAGTACTTACCCACCGCACATTTTGCAAGCACTTGTGTCGCTTTTAGATTAAGGCAGATAATTTATTTGGAGCCACAAAAGCTTGCAAAATCTCCCGCCCGCCTGTGTGTATCGAACTGTGTGTAAAAAGCCGACGCAAAAATAATTTTAAAAAGGGTCGATATTAAAAGGGCATTCGGAGAGCTGCTTTCCTCCCCTCTGACCCTCGACATTAAAACAATTAACCGTGACAAAAAATATGCGGACACTTAAGCAGTCGCCTAATCTGTGTGCGCCCCTAAGACGCTATAACAGCAAATTCGCGTCCATTTTTTGCGTGTTAACGCTCAAATATATAACTTGGACAAGCAAAAAACGGCGCAAATTTGCAAAACGTTATAGGTAAAGCGGGCTGACATCACACCGAGACAATTTATCGGTTGAAAATAACATCTCGCTTCCTAAAAAATGGGCTGACTTTTGCCACACTCAGGCGACCGCTCAACCTTCCACAAGAAGTTTAAATTTTTACCCTCCCGCACTTTTTCGCCCCGTTGAAAAAAGAAACGGAGCGTTTTGGCTATCCCACATTGCAGCAGATTTGCAAGCCCACTCAAAAAAACATCGTACGACCAAAGGCTTGCAAAAGAGCTGCAATCTCCCACCCACAGTGCAATAATATTAGCCATTACTTTGTTGGTGATAATCAAAAATACAACTTCTGTTTTCTGACCAATGTGTGAATTATGCAAAATATTTCTAAGATACTGCAATATATTAATGAAACTATTCTGCAACCTTTGTAAAAGCAGTTTATCTGATACATATCATTTTGATTCGTGACGCAAGGCATAAGGTCAAAATAATTTCTCATTTATTATTGTAACCAGTATTAACCCATTAACTAAAAATTAAAACCAATGAAAAAACTTACAATTATTTTGACCTGTTTTGCAGCGTTAAGTTTTCTTTTTGCCTGCAATTCAAAGCAAACTGCTGACCAATCTCTCAATGATGACAGTCAGCGTAAAGGCATTATAACCTCAATTGTCCATCACTCACCTTACATGAACGAAATGATGCAAGAAATGATGAATAATGATAGCTGTAAACAAATGATGGTTGATGGCATAATGGGGAATTCAGGTATGATGAAAATGATGATGAATAATTCATCTATGCATTCAATGATGATGGATCATATGATGGGAATGGCTAAAACAGACTCGTCTATGTGTAAAATGATGATGGACAAAACAATGGATATGTGTAGTGACGATCCATCTAAATGCAAAATGATGATGGGTTCAATGCAATCTCACCCTACTGTTATGAAATCCATGAAAGGAAATTGTGGCATGGACAACATGAAAAAATAATTTCAATATAAAATAAATAATTATGGATAATTCAATCAAACATACTTATCACATTAGTGGTATGAGTTGCGGAGGATGTGCAACAACAGTTAAAAATAAATTGTCTGCTACTCCCGGAGTATTGTCTGTGCAAGTTGACTTGACAAAGAAGGAAGCAGAAATTACCTCGGCAGAGGAAATTAAAACAGATACACTTCAATCTGCGCTAAATAATACGGGTTATACTATTTCAGAACTAAGAGTTCCAAAATCTTTATAACACCTTAATAAATTTATAGTTTAATCTAAAAGTTAAACAAAGTGATGCACGGTAATTCATGGGGTTTTAGTATGGGTTGGGGTATGTGGATTATTCCACTTGCTGTTATACTCATCATTGTTTTCTTATTGAGAGGCAAACGCAAAAAATAAAATGAATGTAAGCAATGCAAAATCTCTGGCTTTCAATTTTACCACCAATTATCACTATTGGAATTGCAATTTGGTCGAAGAAAATTATTCCATCTCTTTTAATTGGATTGTTGGCAGGATGCTATTTTCTTACCCCAACTCTTACTGGTGGTTTTGAAACCGCAGTGGATCAAATTGTAAAAACATTAACGGATAGCGGAAGTCTTCAAGTGCTTTTGTTTCTTTATTTGTTTAGTGGTTTAATTTTCCTGATAAGAAAATCAGGTGGCATAAAAGCATTTTCAAATATAGCAGACAAACATGTAAAAAGCGAAAAAGGTGTATTCTTTTTACTATGGGCTTTAATACCAGTTACTTTTATTGATTGTGGTTTCAGGGTAGTTGGTGCAGGTTCTATAATCGGTTCGCTTGCAGAAAAGAATAAGGTAGCGAAAGAACGGTTTGCTTTTATGGTTAACAATACAGCCAGTCCTGTAGTAGAACTTATTCCTATCGCCACAACTTTTGTTGGATTTAATATTGCAAATATCAGCATCGGCTTGAAAGCAGCTGGAAAACTACAGAATACTTCAGCTTATGCAATTTGGCTAAAAGCCATTCCTTTAGAGTTTTTTAGCATCGTATTAATCATTGTTACTTTTCTTACAATCTTCTATCAATTCAAAAAACCATTAAATGCTCCAACAATGCAATCTGCCGAAAAAGATATGGAAGGAACTCAGATGGCCATGGAAGAAACGAAACTATTAATAAAGCCACGAGTTATTAATCTTATTATTCCTCTGTTAAGTGTAATCTCTCTAAGTGTTTTTTTCTTTTGATTTTTTGGGAAAGATAAACCCGGCAACAATACTTTTATTGAAGCCATGTCAAACACAGACCCTAACAGAGCTATGCTTGTCGCGTTGTTTATTACCATAGCTATATCTACTGTCTTCTACTTTTTTCAAAAATATAATCTTAAAGAAATGACTTCCGATGTAATTTCCGGTGGTAACAAAATAATGACAACATTAGTAATTCTTGCCTTAGCTTGGCCTTTAGCATCTGTTTCTCAAGCATTGGGTTTGAATGAATTCATACAGCAAAATTTGGGTAATTCCATGCCTTCTTGGAGTGTAGCCGTTTCACTTTTCATATTATCTTCTGCCGTAACTTACTTTATTGGTTCGGGTTGGGGCGCAGCTTCTTTACTAATGCCTATTGCAATTTCAATTGCAGTGGTGTCAGGAGCCAGCATTCCCCTTTGCGCGGCAGCAATAATTACAGGTGGCACATTCGGAGATGTTACTTCACCGGTTGCAGGGATGACGAATATGTCATCAAATATTGCCCATGCCGACCATATGAAATATTTAAAATATGCTAACCCTTACAATTTCATATCCGCAGGAATTGCAGCTATACTATTTTTAATAGTAGGAATAATTAATTAAATTAAGACAGAGCGATTAATATTTATAAGTAAATTAATACAGTAGGAGTTCCAAGAAAACTCAAGTGAATATTTTTCTATTACGCTTATAAAATCTTAAATATCATGGTGACTATGAATATAGTGTTGGGGCAAAATATATTCTTACAAAATACATTTCAGCATCAACTCATTATGACAGTGATATGGGATTTGGTGCAGGAATGACTTTTACTTACTGACAATACCCGACTTGCAAACCCATAACGTCAAACACATTTGCAGCTTTAGATTAAGGAATGAAAATATTTGGCTGCAAATAAGCTTGCCATTTTTCCCACCCGACTGTATATGCGTGGCGTGAAAAAAGAAAAAAATACGTTCCCTTCTGTAAAAATTTAAACTGCCACCGCTCAATCCACCCACCTCAGACCGCTAAAAAATATTCCATAGACAAACAAGTGCAAACCATCGGCAGACAGAGCGCAGAATAAACAATAACACAACCGCCCTACCTATAACAGCCAACTGGCGCAATAGCGGGGAAAGTAAGTATATAAACATTTTTGCATTAAATTTACAGTGGTGCAACTGGACAGTTTGGGTGCTATAAATCCGCTACTGCGCCAGTCGGCAAACCGTTACCGGCAAGGCATACAGACCGGACTCAACCTTCATTTGGACAATTTCTAATCTTTTCGTACCTTCAACGTTATGAAATCTTCGACCTTACAATTAAGAAAAATTAGTCTTATTGAATATCTGCTCGGCATTCAAGACGAAAAAGTATTCGCAAAAGTTGAATCAAACATTCATAAAAGCATTAAATCGCTTAAACCTAGCGACATCATTTTCAGCAAGGACGAAATTATCGAGCGTGCCGAATTCTCAAACAAACAAATTAAAAAAGGACACGTTCTTAACCAAAAAGAATTAGAAATTCAAGCCAAAAACTGGTAGACTCTGAAAATATACTTCATGAGACAAATCATTTGGACAAATTTTGCAATTTCTGAACTAAAAAACATTTATCTCTATTACCGTATGGTGGCGAGTGACAAAGTCGCAGACAAAATACGTAAATCAGTTTTTAATTCGACAAGACCATTAATTAAAGACCCTCTTATTGGTGTAATTGAAGAGAATCTTAAAGACCTCAAACAAGGACATCGTTATCTGGTTGAAGGTAACTACAAAATAATTTACAAAGTTTTTCAAAACAACATTTACATCACGGACATTTTCGACTGCCGACAAAATCCACAGAAAATGAAACGACAGGATTAAATGCCCAGCCGGTAACAGCTAACTGGCGCCATGCCGGGTCATTTTCAATTTTGGCATTTCGCTGGACATTAGTACATTTATAACATTACGTTTGGACCGGCACGGCGCCAGTTACCAAAACGTTAGTTGCAATAAGCGCAGCGACACGCAGACAAGACCAGACGCGACCATGCCCGTGCATTTTGCATTTTTAAATCTCGGCAGACATTCGTACTTTTAACTTTACGGACGCGGGCACGGTGCCTGCTTGTGGTCCGTTAGCGGGCATGCCAGGACGACCCAACAAAATAAATTTGCAGTATATACTTTTAATGTATACCTTTGTAAAAACATTCTGACATGAAAATCTTATCATTAAAACTGGACGACGACATTTACAATGATGCGGAAAAAATTACCTCAAAGCTGAATCTTGCAAGAAATCGTTATATAAACGAAGCAGTCAGTATTTACAATCTTTACAATTCAAGACGTCTTTTAAAAAAGCAACTCGTTAAAGAATCTAAATTGACTCGCGCTGACTCAATGGAAATATTGCACGAATTTGAAAAGTTACTAGATGAAGCTTAAGCAATATGACATCTGGCTTGCCGACCTGAATCCAAGAGTAGGAACTGAACCGGGGAAAACAAGACCCGTCGTAATCATTCAGACAGATTTATTGAATGAATTTCACCCTTCGACACTTGTTTGTCCCCTGACCTCAAAAGTGAATAAGGGCATCCAATTATTACGTGTTCATTTAAAAAAAGGTCAACTTGACAAGCCTTCGGACGTCCTTGTAGATCAGATTCGCGCGATAGACAACATTCGACTTAAACAAAAACTCGGTGCATTGACAAAGGAACAAATTTTAACACTAAAGACGAATATAAAAATTGTTCTAGATATATAAGGCACGACCCGCTAACAGCAAGCAAGCACAATTTTTGGCGCGGGGCTGCTCAAATACAAGGGTGGACAATAGCCAAAAACTGATGCCTGCTTGCAAAACGTTATAGGTAATGCGACATAACCCGAGACACATGAAAACCAAGAACCTCATATTAACTTGCATAATTGGACTGGCATTCAATATTGGAGTTGCACAACAAATAGGCAACTATGTTACTAATGGCAATTTTGAAGCATTACGACCCAAGGCCCCACGCGGAAGCGTGGTTTAGTGCAACAGCAAGCAAGTTCCATTTTTTGCGCAGGGCTGCTCAAATACAGTAACCGGACTTAGCAAAAAACGAAACCTGCTTGCAAATCGTTGGGCGCAATGCTAGACGGAGTCCAGACAACAGGCAATTTGAAATCTGCCACCTTTTTAGTATCTTCATTTCGTGAAAAAGACAACTCATCTAATAGACATAGAAATTGATAAATTAACGAATTCAATCGAAAATGTTATTACTTCGGACAGTTTCCCTACGGACGTTCTTCCATTGACTAAAAACGACCTCAAGACAATTACTAAAAAGAACGGTTGGAATTTTGACTGGAAATCTGAGTTTCTAAAACCAGACCGCGACGTTTATAAGCTAACAATTACTAACAACACTGACGTAATTCAAGGACTCGTAAGTTTGGCAGTGACGCCAGACAATGTATATATGCATTTAGTTGAAAACGCTCCTTTCAATATTGGTAAAGACAAAGTTTATGCAGGTGTTGCAGGTAATTTAGTAGCCTTCGCTTGCAAACTTTCCTTTCAACATGGGACAGACGGCTACGTTTCATTTCGAGCAAAAACAATTCTCATTGACCACTACGTAAAAAAACTGGGTGCAATTCATTACGGTGGACATCTTTTAGTTCTAGACACAAAAGCAGCATTAAATCTTTTAAATAAATACAAGCTATGAAAAAGAAAGACATTTTAGACGACTTAGAAATATACGTTGATCCCAAACCTTTGACAAAGGACGAAGAGCTCGGACTAAGTTTATTCATCAGACAACTAAAGACAAAAAAAGCACAGCGCCCAACAGCTAAGGTTTCGTCGCGTCCGAAGGACGAACGATGAAACCGGTGTTGCACG
>JAQSCZ010000111.1:0-59264 GCA_029945665.1 bacterium
ATTCGGTGCCATTAATATGGAAAAGCATAGGGTACTATGTGGGGTATCGGTTTGAATTTTAGAATTTTCGATATTTACCAAAATGATATTCAAAGTTTTTTTGTAGCTTTGTGTTTCGTGCATTATTATCAATTCATTTATTCATGACAATTAAAACCTATTGCCTTAGATTTTCTGTAATTGCTATATCGCTTTTGCTATATTGCAATGCTGCTGCTCAGAATACTCCTGCGCTAGCGGATTTTAATGTATTTAGAATTGAAAACAGCATTTATTTAAGATGGACCCTTACATCAGGTAGTATTTGCGATGGTATTCAAATATACCGATCTACAGATAGTACTAACTTTTCTCAAATAGGGGAAATTCCTGGCATTTGCGGCAGTTCTTCAGAGCCTAGGCAATACTCATTTACAGATAAAAATCCTGTTAAAAATAAAACCAATTACTATCGGCTCGCTTTTGGCGGAGGGGGAGTCTCAGAAGTACTTTCAATTGAAATAATTGATGTGCAATTTGGTGGCATTCAAATTCGACCCAACCCTGCCACCGGTCCTGTGAAAATATATTTTAATAACACCTACAATCAAGCATTTCAATTACTAGTTTACAATTTAAATGGTCAAAACATTTTGAATTTAAATACCAGTGAAAAATTCTTCCAATTAGACACAGAAAACTTTTCACCAGGCGTTTACCCATTCACCATTGCCCTGCTGGATGGCACTTCAAGAAAAGTTTTAGGAAAGCTTGTTGTTCAATAATGAGCGTTGCCAAGACGCTTTATCTTTTTTAGCAATGCTAACAAACAAAAATAATATTTATTTAACCCATTAATACTGCTTTAAGCCACCCCTTCCAACTCACCCAAAGCAATTAAATGATTCTTTACATACCTTAATTCATTGTATGAGAATGTATCCCCCAATATACCTTTAATTTCTGTTAAGGTTTTATCAGGACTGGCTTTAAATACTTTGGCAATTAATACTACATTTTCTTCGCTTACCAAGTCTTCTATTTTTACTTGACCCATGCTAATTAAATCTGCCAGGTGGGTGGCAATTGTTGATGGCGACATACTGCGTTGCATGGCTATTTGCTCCATGCTATAGCCTTTGCTAAACAGCTCGTAGGTTTGTTGCATTGAATCGCCTGCAGTTTGTTTTTTCTTTGGTGATTCCTCCTGCTTTTCTGTTGGCATATCCATCACAGATTCCTGAAAAGTTTTTTCTATTTTATGGTCTATACAATAGTCTTTAATGATTGTAATAATTGAACTTCCAAATTGCGAAATTTTCTTTTTACCTAAGCCTTTAATGGCCATTAATTCTGTTTCGGTTACAGGCAATTTGCTCACAATTTCTATCAATACTTTTTGTGCTAAAATCATGTATGGATCAATGTCCTTATCGCTTGCCATTTCATCGCGCCATTGTTTTAAACTGATGTACAACTCGCCATGCTGCATCGATTTAGGGACGTATACTTTGGATAATACCTGACTTTTAATATTAGGCTTAAAATCAATTTCGGCATTGGCTTTGGCATGCATATAATCTGAAGACACAAAGCCAAACATCATTTTTTTGAAGCATTGAATTTTTACAAACACATTGCGTTGAAAATCTTCTAATCCCTCGTATACCGATTCCTTCACTAATTTATTATCCGAATCGATAATAATTTCTTTGGTCTTTTCATAAAAATCAACATCTAATTTATGTGCAAAATAAGCACTTGCTTTCTTCACCCTATCCTGCAATTCCATGTTCGTTTCGGGCAACGATTCATCACCCAATAATTGTCCCATTTGCACTTTAAATTTCTCATTCACCAAATGGATGTCTTTGGTATAAGCATCGTTCAGTAATTTTATTTCGGGCTCTAAATTGCCATGCAATATGTTGCTATTCCCTTCTATTAATTTATTGAAATAACGGATGTCTTTTTCAATGGCAGAGAAATCAAATAAATCTGCCAATAACAATTGCTGGAATCGTGTTTTAGATTCATTTAAATCGCCTGCATTGGGCAAATTGCGATGAATATCTTTGGTAAACTCGGCTACCACTTCGTCGGTCTTAATACTATTGCCAATAATGGGCGTGCTGAGCACCATCCCTTCGAAGGTTTTACAACGACTTAGCGCAACATACACCTGACCATGTGCAAAGGCCGCATTGGCATCTATAATGGCTTTTTCGAAGGTTAAACCTTGGCTCTTGTGTATCGTAATGGCCCAAGCCAATTTCAAAGGATATTGTTTAAAGGTTCCCAGCACCTGCTCTTCAATCTCTTTTGTATTTTGATTAAGCACATATTTTATGTTTTGCCATTCTTCTTGCCCTACCAATATTTCTCCTAAATCGCTATCACATTTTACATAAATATCTTTGCCTTCTATTTTGGTTACACGACCAATTTTACCGTTATAATAATTCTTATCGCGCGAGCTGTCATTTTTAACAAACATCACTTGGGCATTTACTTTCAATTCGAGTGTTACTTCGGTTGGATAAGCGTAGCTAGGAAAATCATCCTTAATGTCGGCATTGAAATAAGAAGAGCCCAACTTCAATTCACTGAGCTTGGTTTGATTAATGGTTTGTGCACTGTTATTATGTGTCGTAAGCGTAATATAACCTTCTTCATCACCTGGCTTAAAATCGGGGATGTACCGTTCGTTTAATTCATTTAATAAATCGTAGTCGATATTGTTATCTCTGATGCTGTTTAACATCTTAATAAAATACTGATCGGATTGTCTGTAAATATGCTTTAACTCAATGCTAATTGGCTCCGTTTTCTGAAGGGCTTTACTACTAAAAAAATATACGGTATCGTAATACTCTTTGAGCATGCTCCACTCATCATCTTTAATTACAGGCGACAACTGGTGCAAATCGCCTATCATTAAGAGTTGCACGCCACCAAATGGTTGGTAATGGTTTTTGTATCTGCGCAGTACTTCATCTATGGCATCTAACATATCGGCCCGCACCATACTAATTTCATCTATCACCAATAAATCTAAACTTTGAATGAGTTTAATTTTTTCTCGGTTGAATTTTTTATTGTTGGCAGCATTCTGCTGAGCACCGGGATTAAAACTACTGCCTTTTTGCAAATGCTCGGGTATGTGTGGACCAAAAGGCAATTGAAAAAACGAATGAATGGTTACACCACCTGCATTAATTGCAGCTACGCCAGTAGGCGCCACCACTGCCATTCGCTTTGGCGAACTCTTTTTTAAGTTGTGCAAAAAAGTGGTTTTACCAGTACCCGCTTTTCCTGTAAGAAAAATATTCTTATTGGTATATTCCACATAATCAAGGGCCAGTTTTAGTTCAGGATTTTCTTCAAAAGTTTTCATAGCATTGTTATCAAATCCGATTATTCTATGCCAATTAGAACATCAAATTTCATATCCTTACAAATCTAAAATAAATTGCTTTGAAATTCTATAAAGTGGATAAATAAATACCCTTCCAATTGCACTACTCTACCATCAACACCAAGCCCTTTAAATACTCACTCTCTGGATGGTAAATATTCACAGGATGATCGGCTGGCTGCGTAAGGCGATGTAAAATCTTGATGCTGCGTTTGCTCTCAATGGCAGCCGACAAAATGGTTTGATTAAAAGTAAAACTATCTACCACTTGCGAGCAACTAAAAGTGAACAATAAGCCGCCTTTTTTTACATATTTCAAACCTTCCATGTTCAAACGTTTGTAACCCATTAAGGCATTGTGTTTAGCACCACGGTTTTTTGCAAAAGCAGGTGGATCTAATATCACAATATCGTATTGTGTTTCGAATGTTTTAAAATAATTAAAGGTATCGGCCGCTATGCCTTGGTGGTTGGTTGCATTTGGACTATTCGTCGCCATGTTTTCATTCAGTAATTCTATAGCACTTTTCGACACATCAACCGAATCAACTTGCAAGGCTTGATGCATTAAAGCATACACTGAAAACCCACCGGTATAAGCAAAGGTATTGAGTACTGTTTTACCTTTTGAGTATTGCCCTACCAACTGTCTGTTGTCACGCTGATCAATAAAAAATCCTGTTTTTTGCCCTGTGGTAAAATCTACTTTAAATTGATGGCCATTTTCTAGCACCATTTTATCTTCTTGTTGACCATATAAAAATCCATTGGCAGCCTCGGGAACGGCCCCATGGAGTGTTTCAAAACTCTTGTCGAAGACGGCCTTTAACTGTTTGCCCAATACATTAATAAGGGCTTGGGTAATTAAGTCGCGGTGGGCATATATACCACTGGTATGACATTGAATGACGCAGGTACCGGCATAATAATCAATGACCAAGCCTGGAATATAATCGCCCTCGCCATGCATTAAGCGAAAACAATTGGTAAGTGTATTGTCTGTAAATCCCAAACGTTGGCGCATGTCCCAACTACTTTGAACGGCATTGTTCCAAAAGTCCTGATTGATTTCAGTCTTTACAAAAGAGAGAATCCGTACCGCAATACTTCCATGTTGGACATAGCCTGTGCCCAAATAATTCCCCTTATTATCCTCCACATTCACCAAACTGCCTTCTGGTGAGTGTTTAATATCTTTGGCCAAGGCACCGCTAAACACCCAAGGATGAAAACGTTGCAATGATTTTTCTTTTCCTGAATTAAGTTTTAGGCTTGGATAGTCGTTCATTCGACTGCAAAAATCAATTTTTACCTTTACATTCCATCATTTTTTTTGTAACTTTGTTATATAATTGTTATGAGACCCTTATTCGCCTTGTTTATTTTTTCGTGTTTTACTTTCGATTTGAAATCTCAAGTAGATTTAGAAAGCATTGCTAAAAGTGAATTGGCGCAGTATTACAAATTAAAAAACTATAGCACTAAACGCGCCAGTGGTGAGAATATAGACATTGTTTATGCTGGCTTAAATTTAAGTCCGAATATGAAAACAGCTTATCTCAAAGGCGATGTCAATTTTTATTTCAAAACATCTGCACCAGTCAATCAATTGCACTTTGACTTAAGAACTGAATTAACGGTGGATAGCATAAAACACGGCTTAGAAAAATTAGTGTTTGTGCATGCTATGGATGATGTGATTACCATTGCATTCAATCAAACAATTTCCGCTAACACACTTGATAGTGTTCGCATTTATTACCAGGGCTCGCCATTACAAAACAACCGAGCTTACGAAAGAAATGTAACAGCTTCAGGCCCGATTATTGCTACCCTTTCCGAACCCTATGGCGCTCATTACTGGTGGCCATGTCGCGAAAATTTAGTGGATAAAATTGATTCGCTCGATGTACGTGTAACGGTTGACACCGCCTATAAGGTTGCTTCAAATGGCTTGCTACAAGCGATTACCTTAAAAGATTCTGTACATACTTATTATTGGAAACACCGCTATCCAGTGGCTACCTATTTGGTCGCTTTTGCAGCTTCGCGATACAGTGTTTATTCAGATTATGCTTTGCTTAAAAGCAATAAAAACTTAGAAATCCTTAATTATGTTTTCCCCCATAATGAAGCTGATGCCCGCTCTAAAACAAGTGCAACCATTCCGGTTATTCAATTATTTGACAGCCTATTTGGCACCTACCCTTTTGAAAACGAAAAATATGGGCATGCCCAATTTACAGTAGGTGGAGGCATGGAGCACCAAACCATGAGCTTTGTTGGTAATTTTGGCTATGATTTGATTGCACACGAATTGGCCCACCAATGGTTTGGAGATAAAATTACTTGTGGCACCTGGCACGACCTATGGCTGAACGAGAGTTTTGCCACTTATTGCAACTTATTGTGCTACGATTTTTTAAAACCCCGCGAAGAATGGTACTCGCAATTGCGCAATTTCAAACGCGATGTGTTGACCCAAACCTATGGTTCAGTTCGGTCGCAAGACACAGTGAATACGGGGGCCTTATTTGAATACAGAACGACTTATCAAAAAGGTGCAATGGTATTGCACCAATTGCGCTGGTTAATTGGCGACCAAGCTTTTTTTGCAGGACTCAGAAACTATCTACAAGCGAACAAACATGCCTATGGATTTGCAAGGTCTAACGATTTGCAATATTATTTAGAGCAAAGTTCGGGCATGAACCTAAACGACTATTTCAATGATTGCATTGTGGGTGAAGGCTACCCTATTCACGCCATCAAATGGAACCAAAAAGGCAACAAAGTTATAATCGATATTGTACAAACTCAAAGTCACCCTTCGGTTGAATTATACAATGTTCCATTGCCAATATTATTAAAAGGACTCAATAAAGATACCTTGTTGCGCATCCCCATTAACAAGGCAGTAGAGACCTATGAAATCACCTTGCCTTATATTGTGAATGACCTGATATTCGACCCCAATGAATGGATATTGGGCAAATCAATTATTAGTTTTCCGAAAAAAAATGACGGAGAATCCATTACCATGTATCCAAATCCTGGCGTAAGCGATTTTTATGCCGAATTAAACAACACAGATGCCACTGGATATACCATTTATGATGCTTCATACAAAACAGTTTTAACACACCAATACCGTGAAAAGAAATTAAAGGGCACTATACTTTACTTGGATTTAAGTGTGCTTTCAAATGGCACTTATATTATTCAATTCGCTACCCCAACAGTAACAATTACCAAACGCATTATTATTTATTAAATAAAATTTAACATGAACTTATCATCTCATCAATCGTTACCATCTAAGCTTAGAACCATTGGCTTCATTGCGCTCAGTGTTCTATTTCTTTCAGCTTGCAAAGAAAATCCAGTTGATCCACCTAAAGAGGAGATACCTACTGACGTGGTCAATTTAACTTTTAAGTTTAACTCTTTTTTAACAGGTCCTTTTATCAGCTCTGCAGGAGATACCATTGCTATTAATAAGTTAAAATTTTTAATGTCCGGTTTCATACTTGAAAAAACCACAGGTGAATTTGTGGTTTTACCTGACGCCTACGGATTCTTAAGTTTAACCGAAAGAATCGATAGTTTTATTCTTAAAAATGTCCCTAAGGGCGAGTATAAATCTGTGCGCTTTATGGTTGGTATCGACTCAGCAATTAACCACGCCAATCCACAACAATGGGCACTAACTCACCCTATGAACCCATCAGTAAACGATATGCACTGGGGCTGGTCGGGCGGCTATATTTTTAATGTGATAGAAGGGTATTATAAAAACAATGGTTTTGACAAAGCCTTTTCTTTTCACGTGGCGCTCGATAAAAACGCTAGACGATATAGCTATGTCACCAATTATACCATTATTAGAAATAGCACCTTCACTTTTAACGTGGATGCTCAAAAATATTTCAGTAATGTCATTAATTTTGGTTTAAAGACAGACGGTGATTTTTCTCACTCGGGCGATCCCGATCCAGTAATGGATAAATTCATGCAAAATATTGGTGGAGTTATAGATTTTACAAGTTTCAAATGATTAGAAAAATTTCACTCACCGCATTTATATTGGTATTGCTAATCATGAAAAGCTGTACCAAAGATCCTTTGGTCAAGATAGGTTCAGATAGCTTTGCAGCAACTCCCTATACTTTGGTGCATCAACCTTGGTATCCTCCTTTTAATTTGCCTATTGATAATCCATTAACAGAAGAAGGGGTGATGCTCGGCCGTATGTTATTTCACGACCCTATTATGTCGGGCGATAGCACCATGAGCTGTGCAACCTGCCACCGCCAAAACAAAGGCTTTAGCGACCCGCGCAAAGTGAGCCAAGGTATAACAGGTGAATTAGGAAACAGAAACGCCATGCCGCTTCATAATTTAATGTGGAACCATTTGTTTTTTTGGGATGGAAGAGCAAAAAGCATAAGAGAACAAGTGCTTATACCCATTCAAGCACACAATGAAATGAACCTGAATTTATTTACTTTGGTAAAAAAACTTTCACGTTCACCGCGTTACCAAACACAATTTAAAAAAGCTTTTAATACGAATGAAATTGACCCGCAATACATTGCCAAAGGATTGGAACAATTTCTTGTTACCATGATTTCATTTAACGCACCCATCGATAAATTGTGGAACCGAACAGATACACTTAATGTAATAGATGTATCCGCATTAAGGGGATTAAATTTATTTATGCGCCCAACGCAAGATGGTGGCGCAGATTGTTTTCATTGCCATAGCAATATACCCTTTTTTGGTATTACCAGTGTCAACGGTTCTATGTCGAATAATGGATTAGATGAAGTATTTACTGACAAAGGTTTTGGAAGTATTACTGGCCGATTCGAAGACATGGGCAAATTCAAAATACCGTCATTGCGCAATGTAGCAGTAACAGCGCCATACATGCATGACAGTCGATTCTCAACCCTCGAGGAAGTTATAGATTTTTATTCCGATAATATCAAATTCAAATCGCCCAACCTGGATGTTAACATTGCTTCGCACAATGCACAACTCAATTTAAACATTCAGCAAAAAGCAGATTTGGTTGAATTTTTAAAGACCTTAACGGATACAAGCTATTTGAATAATCCTGCATTTAAGAGTCCGTTTTAAACGTCTCTTCTTACCAAAATATAGCGATTTTCTTCAATTCGCATGTAGCCAAATTCATAGCAGAGGCGATATGTGGTGCCCGTTTTAGTTTCATAGATACCGGTATGGAAATCGAAATTAAAACCAGCTTCTTTGAGTTTTTTTTCGCTTACGGTAATCTTGCCTTCTTTGGGAATGGTGGCTTCGAGTATCTTTCTATTCTTGCGCAAGGCATTGTTAACCTTTTTTACAAAAGCCGTTGAATCGGTGTGTTGTTTATTGTTAAAGTTATTGCGACAGGCATCATCGCAGAATTTCTTATCGCTTCGCCCATTGATAGGTTTGCCACAATCCAGGCATTGTTTGATTTCAGTCATGTTTTAGAGTTTAGTTAAACAATTATAGGAAAAAAAATCGAAAAGGCAAAAACGGGGGTGGTTTTGTGAGGTATTTGGTGGAAGGGTTTGTCACTTTTTTTGCAGAGCAAAAAACCGCCAAACCCTTTTCTTGGGGGCATGTTATCAGTATAGCTGCGCTATACTGTTACCGATATGTCGCTCCTTCGGAGCTATTCAGATTGAACCCTTCTGGGGTTCTGAAATTTTCTACAAACCTTTGATGTGCAATAACTGAATTTCGCAATTAATTCTAGGTGCGGTCAAATTGAACCCTTTCAGAGTTCTTAGATAAGATAAGTGTAAAAACAAAAAACATACAGATTGGTCTGTTTTTTTTAAATATTTACAACCAAAATACTCAAACAAAGAATTGCGAAAACAAGCCTAACTGTGTTGCATATCAATAACAGGATTAGTATTGATGAAACATGTGCACACTCCCATTCACAGGTGTTTCGTAGGTGTGGCGACCCATTAAGTGGTATTTAAAAATGTAGTAATAGGTGCCATCGGGGCAATCTTCTTTGCCATTATTAAGTCCACCGTTCCAACCTTCCTCCATGTCTGTGGTTTCGAATACCTTTTTACCTGATCGGTCGTAGATAATAAAATGCACACTGTCTACAGGTAATAGGTCATCACTGAATTTAAAAACATTGGGTTTATTGTCGATGCGAGAATCGATTGCAAATACACTAGTAGGCACAGCGATAGCGGTTTTTTTAGGCCTTATTTCCTTGCACATCGTATCACGTTGACCCTTCGCATCAGTAGCCTCTAAACACACCCAATGCCACCCGTAATAATCAATACACACTGTACTATCTTTTTCCTGCATGCCTGGCATTTCTTCGAAATCAGTATGGGTTAATCGAATATCTACTTTGTGATAAAAACCCCAACGGTAAGTGTAATTCGCTTGAGGTTTAAAGCTATAGCAATGGTTATTTTCCCCAATGGTATCGATTTTAAAATTGGCGCTTTGTGCCCTTAGAGAAGAACCAATAATTCCTATTATCAAATAAAAGAAAATGAAATAAACTTTCCGTTTACACTTTAATTGAAAAATTTGATGACCCATTCTTAATGTCAAAGATTATATTAACAATTTACCTAAAAAGCTGAACCGTACCATTGACTACTGGTTCGTTCTTATCCTCTCCCATCAATTGGTACTTTAATATGTAATAATAAGTTCCATCGTTACAAGGTTTCCCATCATTATTGATATTTCCATTCCAATGCATATTTTTATCTGTGGTCTCGAAAACTTTCAAACCCCACCGATCATATATAACTAAGGACATTGAAAAAATATTCAATCTATCTAAAGAAATATGAAAAGTTGTCTTATATTTTGAATCCTTGTTATCTGGGAAAAAAACCATCGGATAGTAAAAAGTGCTTTCAATTCTATGTGCAATTCTCTTACAAATTGTATCCTGTATACCATTGCCATTAGTTGCCACCAAACAAACCCAATAAACACCCATGGAGTCGCGATAATCCACACAAAACTGAGTGTCCTTGCTTTCTACTTTGTCATTGCGAACAAAGGGTAGTTTCCCTTTGGAAATATCCGCTTTATGGTAAAAACCCCAGCGATAACTTGTGTTAGGCTGGGGTTTATAATCAAAACAAAATATTGGGCTTCGAGATGTATCTATTCCAAAATCAACTCTGGATTTTGTGCTTCCGTTTTGAGCAAATACAAAACCAGTATTATATAACAACAAACAAGAAAAAACAATAAATCTCGCCATTATTTAGTAAACTAAGTTGACTAAATTAATAACCAAATATTTCCTCTAATGTAACGATGTGTAACTCGCCATATTTTTTCAAATCACTCATCTTAATTTTATCCTTAGAACCTAAAACACTTATGAGCCATTTCTGACCTTTTACATACTGTTCTTGGAAAGCCTTTACATCTTTGTATTGAATGGTTTTAATGGCACTGTATATTGCTATTCTATTGTCAATCTCAATGCCTTGATCTAAGGCACTTAAATACGTAAAAAATACATCCGTTTTATTGATACGCTCAGCTTCAATGCCACTTAAAATAGATAGCTTAGCCTGATTAAAACTCTCTTCATTATCGGGCATATTATTTAACAGTTCGTTCATTGCTGTGATCGCATCATTCATTTTATCAGCTTGTGTGCCAACATAAGCAACCAAAATATCATTCTTGCCTTTTTCGGCTGCCTGACTGTATACAGAATACGTTGAATAAGCCAAGGCTCTCGATTCTCTGATCTCTTGAAATACCACACTGCTCATTCCTCCACCAAAGTACTCATTGTAAGCTTTGATAATTGGGGCTTTGTTAATATCAAAAACATCTGAAGTATGGCGCCAGTTAATTTCTGCTTGTACCATTTCGTAATTGGTAAAATAGACTTGATTGGTAAGCGCTGTTAATGGTTTAAATACATAAGCTGCCGGTGGTACTATTAAATTAGGCACTGTTTTGTGATTCGCCAATAAAGTAGCCTGCAATACATTCAATGGCTCTGGTCCATAATACATAATTTGATGCTGATGTTTGGTTAAATTTTTAATAATCGTTACCAATTCTTCTGCTTTTAACATCTTTAATTCAGCACTGCTTAATATATAGGTGCGCGGATTAATTTTACCATAGAGTGCATAGGTTGTAAGTGCCGAAGAAATGGCACGCTTGTTTAATTTTGCATCGGCTCTGTTCTTTAATTGTCTATCAATATATGCATTCAATGCAATTTGATCTGGCTTGGCATTGGCTAATAAATCTTCGAATAATTTCAAGGCTTCGTTGAAATTTTGTTGAGGCCCAGTTAAAGATACATAGCTTCTTTTTTCGCCAGCAGAAATATTGAAATTACATGCCAATTG
The DNA here is from genome assembly GCA_029945665.1 of bacterium. Taxonomy (GTDB): domain Bacteria; phylum Bacteroidota; class Bacteroidia; order NS11-12g; family UBA955; genus JABMMZ01. The sequence continues at coordinate 11,806 of JAQSCZ010000111.1, forward strand.
ATAGAACTTAGCGCCTAAGTCGGCTGCAGTCATTTTATCGGTGCCTAAGAACTGCAAATAATCTAATGCCAACGCTAATTTTTTATCATTTAAACGGCCCATATCTACTACATAATACAAGGTAAACAATTGATTTGACGTATTCTTTTTATACAATAATTTTGTATTGCCTACCATGGCACGTTCCATGTCCTTTTCAAAATCTATAAATACAGGATAAATTGTATCCGATTCTTCCTCCAATAAATCAGTTACAAAAGGCGATGTTTTATCTCTGTTCAATGCCACTTCGGTAATAACTGGCTTTTCTATTTTCTCTTGTTTAGCATCTTCACCAGTGCGTTTGTAAACAATTGAATAGCCATTGGTGTAATATTCGTTTGCAAAATCAACGATTTCTTGCTTTGTTATTTTACTCAATTCATAATTACTATTCAATACATCAATCCATCTGCGGCCTGTTACAAATGCATCTAATTGGGTGTAAGCAATTCCTTGATTGCTTTCTAATTTTTGTATTTCCTCCACATTACTATTCGCTATAATGGCTTTCATTAAGGTGGTATCAAAATTGCCCTTTTTAATATTATCCAATTGACCTAATAATAGGTCTCGCAACTGCTCTAAGGTTTGTCCTTCTTTTGGTTTACCAAATAACATGTGTACAGAATAATCTTTCATGAAATCGGGTGATGAACCAGCTGATAAAACCTTTTGATCTTTCACTAAGTTTAAATCAATTAAACCTGCTTTACTGTTGTTTAATAACAAGTCAATAATTCGCACCATCATGGCATCTTTAGTACCTGCACCATCAAAACGCCATGCCATCATTAAGTTTGCTGCGTCAGGACCTGTTACTGAGATACTGTCTGGAAGACCTCGGGGATACTCCGGTTTAAAAGTAAAGGCAGGTAAAGGCTTGCTTACCATGCCGCCAAAATGTTTATCTATCATTTCAATAACACCTTCGGGGTCGATATCTCCCGACATAATAATGGCCATGTTATTTGGCACATAATACGTATTAAAATAATTTCTAATTTTTATTAAAGAAGGATTTTTTAAATGTTCAACTGTGCCAATGGTTGTTTGGGTACCATAAGGGTGCGTGCGAAATAAGCTGGCATATAATTTTTCATAGGCTTCTTCTCCATCATTGTCCAACGAAATATTTTTCTCTTCGTATACAGCCTCTAACTCGGTGTGAAATAAACGAAATACTGGATTTCTGTAGCGTTCTGATTCTAATTCTACCCATTGGTGTATCATGTTCGCAGGAATATCATTTACATAAACCGTTTGTTCAACACTGGTAAAGGCATTGGTGCCTTGCGCCCCCATCGATTGACAGATTTTATCATATTCGTTTGCGATACTATACTTTGCAGCCATGCCGCTTACGCTATCAATCTGACGGTAAATGGCTCGGCGTTTTGCTGGGTTTGTGGTTTTATTGTATTGTTCGTATAAATTATCAATTTGATCGAGGTATACTTTTTCTTTGGCGTAATCCTGGGTACCATATTTATCGGTGCCTTTGAATAACAAATGTTCTAAATAATGGGCCAATCCTGTATTGTCTGCTGGATCGTTTTTGCTTCCGGCTTTGGTTGCTATTAATGTTTGAACCCTCGGTTGGTCTTTGTTTACTGAAAGAATAACAGTTAAGCCATTGGACAATACATACCAGCGACTGTTGGTAGGATCATTGGCCACCTTGGTATAGGTGTACTTTCCTTGTTTCTCTTGACCATAAGTACCGTAACGGATTTGTGCTTTAAGGCCCATGCTGCCAATTAGCAAGAAGGCAATTATTATTTTATGCATATTGAATATTATACTTTAAAAAGGATGCCAAATTTAAGAAAAAACAAACAGATGGCTTAATTTTTTTTAATTCTATCAAAACCTGACTTAAATAGCGTCCTCTATTTTTCAGTTGTGGTTATTAACCCATTGAGTAACCTATACCAACCACCTCCAAAAAAACGGACTACTAAACACCAAATTGTCTCAAATGGTGGTCAGTGTGTTTCATTAGTAAAACATCCCAATCACTGGTACTCATAGGACCAAAGAAAGGATGTGTTTGATCGCCTATAGCCGCACTTCCCCTTTCTGACATTTCGCTAATCAAAACTTTGAGCTTGGTTTTCTCTGTTTCAAAATCTCTGTTATCAGTAATAATAAAATGCGGTTCAGTAGGTGAATTTCGCACCAAAGGGGCATCATCCGCAATCATTTTTTTCTTTATCATTTTACCAAACAAAAATCCAATTAAGTTGCGTTTTAAGTTTAATTCACCCTTGGCCGAACGAAAAGATTGTTGACAATGGGCTAACATTTTATCGACGGTCATTTTACCCCAAAGGGCTTGCGATTGTGGAGTTAAACTATCAATACGCGATAAAAGTTTAGCATTGGCACTTGAATCAAAAATACTTTCCATGGGTTCAAAACTAGCACATTATTTTGAACTAAAGCATATACCCCATTTTTTGCCAAGCATTTAAACCAGCTTGTAATAATTGAGCCAATTCTACAACATCTACTGCATCTTCTGTCTTAAAATGAAAACAGGTTTTACCTTTTAAACATTTATACAGTGCAGGCGCATGGACTGGCATATCAGGATTCATATAAGCAGGGAAAAAATAAAAAACCACACTGTCTTTGCGTTGGGCAATTGAAGCAAAATACATGCCCGGTACTATCCTTTTATCATGTCCATAAGGAACAGGTTTATTGCCCATCATTTCGTAAGTCATGGCCTCATCGTTACTTTTGGCAACCATGGGTGGACTTATAGCATCCAGTTCATTTTTTAATTTATTAAAAATAAGCCTTCTTGTTACATCGCTAATAGCCATACTAATTATTTGTTAATTTTGACTTTTTGTTGGTCATTTATTTCTTTACTGATGTATACCAATCCAATATGTATAAGGTATATCAATAGGCCAAATCCGAAGGTTATAAACCATGTTTTAGAATAGGAAAACGGGTCAATCAAACGCTCTCCAATTTGTAAAAATAACACATCAGGCTTGTGTAATATATCCCAACTATTGAAGCGCAAATAACGCCCCAAATAAATGCCAAACCCAGCCAACATACTCAAGCCCAAAACCATGACAGAAACCCTTTTTCTATGGTATCTTGAAAGTAGCACATTTGAGACATCATTCATAGAAATAAGCGCTGCTAAAAGCGCTGACACCGCGAACCAACTAATGGTTAAAATATCTAAAAACATCCAATGGGGATGGCCATATGCAATGTGAATAAAATCGGTAAGCATATAAGGTGCATTTGGGAAAAATAACATCCAACAAACGCCAACAAAAAGCATGGCACTTACTTTCATTTTTTGCTGATTCATTTGCAATAAAAGTGAACTTAAAGCCAAGGGAATCAATGCTAAAAAGAAATTCCATAACAGGAACAAGAAAGTGCGATCGGTATGCACAATAAATCGCAAGCCTATGAGGGCCACACAACCTGCAATAATTACAGAAAACAAACGAATAAGTCGATGCCTATCGCGTATACTATTACTGATAAGTGATAAATACTTCATGTGTTCGAATTTATATAAAAGCGAGTCGCTAAGTGGCAATTGGTCTGCGAAAAGGAATAATAATTCGTTGAAAACTTAGCGTAAAGGATGAAAGCAGATTATACTCCGACCAATGTTAGGGGTCTTTTAAAAAGCTTTGGCCAATATCTCGCAGTCTTTCCAAATATTATAATGGGTAGCGTACAATAAATTTAAACTGCTGATGAGTGAAGGTTCGATTTGTTTATTTTTAATGGCCGATGTAACAGAAAAAACACCCGTTTTCAATTTGGGTAACAACTCGGTCTCTACACTTGTATCGTAGCCTACCCAAGTCATTTGACCACGTATAACAGACATCCAATTATTAAAAATAATAGCAAAGTTGCGCGGTCGTAATAGTGCAAGAGGCATTAACACAATGAACAAAATACCTAACAAAATATCCAATAACCGTTTGCGCTTTTGTATGTATTTAAATTTCAATAAGGGGGTAATGTCCACACTATAAAATTCGCCAGTAGTATTTTTAGAATTGCTACCAATGATATAATCGCCTGACTCGGGCATTATTTTAAATTTTACTTTTGGCAAATCGGTTTTGCCCATGGTTTGCATAATCTCGGCACTGCTCACATCGCGGGCACAGAAAATAATTTCGTTGGCTTTATAAATCTCGGCCAACATCGATAAGTTTTCGCTATTGCCCACCCAGTCGCCTTGTGTGGTAACCCCTTGTGGTTTTATAAATCCTAAAATCTTAAATCGCAATGCATAATTACTTAAAATATGTCGCACCCTTTCGCACTCGGGCATATCACCCACGATTAATACCTGCGATATCTGACTGGCTTGTGTATCCAAATGCTTGTAGCGCATAAAATGGAACACCAAACGTGTCGCTATAGTGATAAGCAAAGCCCATACAGAACCCAATAAAATAAGGGCTCTAGAGAACCTCAAATACTCGGGCAAAAGCGCATAAACAGACAACAAGACAATCGAACCTGCAATAACACCTCTGCCTGTTTTATTGAGTCTAAATGGATTGGCATAACCACCACTTAACCAGATACCACCTACCCAAAATAAGATATAAGCTGGCACATGGTAATACAAATATTCTGGCGGATAGAAACCTCCCACCACATACTTATTGTAAATTTCCCAATACCGCATGAGGCCATAGAAGCCTGTAAAAATAAATACAAAGTCGAGGGCCAAAAACTCAATTGACTTAAAAAAACGAATGACCAAAGCTAAAAATGCTCTTGCATAAATGGCCGCATAAATTAAAAAGGCAAACCACCAGCCTTGTTGTTTGCTATAATGTTTCTTAGCAAAAATAGCCATGGCTTGGTAAAATATCTTCACATAATTAATGCTGTGCTTCTTGGTACTCTCGCCTTTGTAATGAATGATGGTGGTATCGGCAAAATAATAATTTTTATATCCTGCTTTTACAATGCGATAACTCAAATCAATGTCTTCGCCATACATGAAAAATGTTTCATCAAGTAAGCCTACTTTATTAAGCACTTCTTTTTTTACCATCATAAAAGCACCGCTCAAAATATCGGCCTCGTGGGTTTCAAATTCATTGAGGTAACTTAAATGGTATTGACCAAAGGTTTTAGATTGAGGAAACAATTTTGCCAAACCTGTCATTTTATAAAAAGCAACAGCTGGTGTTGGCAAGCCGCGTTTCGATTCGGGCAAAAAATGCCCTCGCCCATCTATCATGCGCACACCTAGAGCCCCTGCTTCGGCATGACTATCCAAAAAAGCCACTGTCTTAACAAAGGTTTCTTCACTCACCACCGTATCTGGATTGAGCAGCACAATATTGCGACCATTGGCTATGTGAATGCCTTGGTTATTCGCTTTACTAAAACCCTTATTATCTGTATTAGCGATTAGAATGGCATTCGGAAAACGATCCTGTACCATCTCACACGAACCGTCGGCCGAATGGTTATCGACCACAATAATTTCTACTTGTAGATGCTGTATAGCCTTGTATACTGAGAGCAGGGTTTGCTCGAGCAAGGCTTTAACATTGTAGTTAACGATAATAATAGATAAATCTAACAAGGTGTGAAAGTGGCAAATTTATCGAAATAGAGAGGATAAGGCAAATAATAAATCGTAATAAGATTTAATTAGGATAAGATTCGGTCGAAAGGATTTCCAAAAGCTATTGAAACTAGCCAACCAACTAATATTAAATCCCTAGGGGATAGTGTTTGGTGCGTTAGGTCTTGTCCTTGCAGATATTTCATTCCGCTGGGATGAGGACTAAGTGTATTGACAAAACATAATCAATCGAGAAAAAAATATTTTAGGAATTCAAAATGTTAGAAATAACCAAAGCTCACATCGGAGATTAAATGTCGTTGACAGGCATTGGTTTTTTGTGAGGTGTAAAAAATGAAAGATCGAAACAGCAATGGCTAGCGTTACCAATAAAATGATTGGGAAATAAACATTTGTTGTTGCAAAAAAAACATTCAACCACTTCGTGGTTGGGAATACCGTGGTGATGAATAACCACCGATTGTATCGGCGGCTATTCATATTCAACCACTTCGTGGTTGGGGAAATAAAACAAACTGGTTGGTATGTTTTTATTAAACACTTAATACCTGCGTGATGAATAATCGCCAATCTTATCGGCGGCTATTCATATTCAACCACTTCGTGGTTGGGGAAATAAAACAGACTAGTTGGTATGTTTTTATTAAACATTGAATACCGATGCGATGAATAAACACCGATTGTATCGGCGGCTATTCATATTCAACCACTTCGTGGTTGGGGAAATAAAACAAACTGGTTGGTATGTTTTTATTAAACACTGAATACCTGCGTGATAGTGTTTGGTGCGTTAGTTCTTGTCTTTACAAATATTTCATTCCGCTGGGATGAGGACTAAGTGTATTGACAAAACATAATCAATCGAGAAAAACTTATTTTAGGAATTAAAAATGTTAGAAATAACCAAAGCTCAACTCGGAGATTAAATGTCGTTGACAGGCATTGGTTTTTTGGGATGCATTTTTTTTATTTGCTACTGTGTAAGCCCCAGCAACCGTTAACCTACCATTCAAAATTCAATTACACCTCGTAAGGAATTCGGTTGGTAATGGAGCGACCTAAGGTAATCTCATCGGCATACTCCAACTCACCGCCCACAGCTATACCTTTGCTAATGGTGGTAATTTTAAAATTGAAGCCTTGCAATTTGCGGGCAATGTAAAACGAGGTGGTATCGCCTTCGATGTTCGCATTTAGGGCAATGATGATTTCCCCACTGCCTTGTTCGGCTACCCTTTTTACCAGTTGCTCAATATTCAAAGCATCCGGACCAATACCATCAATGGGCGAAATAAGGCCGCCCAAAACATGGTATAAACCATTGAACTGAGCGGTGCTTTCTATGGCCATTACATCTTGCATATCTTCTACCACACAAATGAGCTGATGATTGCGGTTATGGGCACTGCAAATATTGCATACTTCGGTATCGCTAATATTGCAACAGATGTTGCACTGCTGCAATTCGGTTTTTAATTTATTAATGGCGATGGCTAGAATTTCTGCTTCGGCTTTTGGTCGTTTTAACAAATGCATAACCATGCGCAAGGCACTGCGTTTGCCAACGCCCGGAAAACCCGATAGAGCTTCTACTGCATTTTCGACTGTCTTGGAAGAGAAATTCACGGTGCAAATTTAAGGGGAAAAAGAACAAGATAATTTAGATAATGAATAATGTTAGAGTTCTTATTTATGAATCAGCTAATAAATTTTAGCTATCTCATTAAGGTGACACTTCCTGTTTTCAGTTGCAATTTATTCGTGGTTGGATTAATGTATTTTATCATCCATACATATACGCCATTTTGCAACACATTCCCCTTGGAGTCACAACCATTCCATGTAGGTAGATAGGTAGTGGTTTTGTAAATTACCCCTCCCCATCTGTCATAAATCTCTAAACTTATTTCGTTAAGATTGCACTCTGTTACAGGTAAAAATACATCATTAATAAAATTCTTATCTGGACTGAATGCATCTGGCACAAAGACAATACAATCGCAGTCCTTAATGCTAACACTAATATCACGTTTTAAATATAAACCATCTTTGTAGTAAATGTAATTTATATTATAAGGTTTGATATCCAAATATAAATTTGAAAAATAATGAGATTTTTTAAATGAATTTACCCGACCATCTCCAAAGTTAAATTGAAAGGAATCTACTTCATCTGATTCTAATTGAAATGTTGTACTATCATTTACACAAAAGCCATTGATTGAAAGGTCACAATTTAAATTAATTATTTTTATGGTATCTGAATTAAGGCAATTTTTATTCTTAACCCTCACCCAATAATATCCTGATTTAGATACTTGCAAATTACTTTGAGTACTTCCAGTAATCCACTTAATAGAATCATAACTATTGTTTGAAACTGAAAGGTCAAAATTTTCATTACTACAAATGATGGTGTCATTGCCCAATTGTGGTTTTTCCACTTGAATAATATTGGCAGTAAAGGGTAGTTCAATTCTCGCATTTTTGTATACTATATGAACAGTTCCATTGTGATTTTTTGGCGATGCATACTTATGTTTGATAGATATATTCTCTGATGTATCCATAAAATTGTCACCCCATTTTACAATTTTCTGATGGTCATTTGTATCATTAAAATTTAGACTTGTGCTATCACCAAAACATATCCCATTTATTTTTAAATCGCAGTTTATTTTATATATTTTGATTGTATCTGCCTCCTTACAATAGTCATTCTGAACAGATACAAAGTAGGTCCCAGTATCTCTTATGGTAAGGGTATTATTATTGCTACTATCCTGCCATAGAATACTAGTCCATGAAGGATTATTTATAGTTAAGGTTAAATTACTTTGATTACATATTATTGTATCATTGCCAAGCCTTGGTTTATCAATTCCTCTTATATGAACTTTGCCTTCTAATGTATCAAAACCCTCACTATTTTTAACTATAGCCAGTACTTTATAAGTTCCTGTATCTTTAAAAAAATGTTTAATAGAATTATTGGTAGAGATTCCCGTATCCCCATCACTAAATTGCCACCTAAATGGCCCATAATAGGAATTGTGTGCTATAAATTCAATTGAATCAAGATTGCATTTTCCATTTATCTCCATTTTTTTAGTTATGGGCATTGCTAAAATTTTGGGGAATAAAGAAGCGATTGAATAAGGTTTAGTTCCAAAAGTAGCAGCAATATTGATGTAATCTTTCTCATATTTTATGTTATTGACAGGACTATTTGGAAAATGAATAACCCCAATATAAGTATGGGATGTGAATTCTTGTTGAGAGGAGCAATATATTTTACCGTCAGGCCCCAAAAGCAAATCCTGAATATCTTCATTGGCTATAACTTGACAGTCTGAGATCTCTGTTACTTGTTTCAATTTCTTAAGATCACATTGATAAAAAATGAAATTCTTAGTTTTATTAACAGTAGATGTATCACTTGAAAAATAAATAAACTGGCTATTTGGCGAAAACTCAAAACCACTTCTATTTAATGTGTTTATATACTTGTCTTCGTTTATTTGACCATTTGAATCATTGAATCTGAATACATGTAATTTTTGATTAGCCTTGCCATATTTGCCTTCTACTGGCTCGCTAATTGCAAAATATTTACCATCCAAAGAAAATTTAGGCATCGACCTAGTGTTACTTACAACATTAGATTCGCTTACAAAACTTCTGCTCACCATTTCTACTGATAAGCCTTTATCTGATAAGAGAAAGGTTTGCAAAGTATTTTCTAGTCGGTTACTCAATAATATCCAAATATCCTTTTTATTGGCATGATAGACAGCAGTTACATCTCCTATTAATAATTGCTTATCGTAAATTTTTACATTCTTTTTTAAAACCATACCATTACCGCTATTGCCATTCATATCAACAATGGAATAGGAAAATCCAGGTTCAGAATCAATAACTTTTTCGTTGTTAATATAATGACCCCTTATTCGAAAAACATAATATAAATTGTTGGATAATGGCTTCTTAATTATTAGTGTGGTAAAAGGGGCTTGAACTGGATTGTAAATTGAATTGATAGTCCAGTTGATGAGCCGTTTGCCCTTTCCATTCATCAAAGAATCACCCGTTGAATAAAGTAAAAGCTTTCCCTGTGAATCAGAGATACCAGAACGCCTCGAATAATAAAAAAACCAACTGAGCTTATTATCAAAAAGTCGAGGTTTAATAGAATCAAAATTTATCCCTAAATCTTGACCACCTATCCAATTATAATTTTCTTTTTGCGCAAAAGCATAAAAATTAATGAATAATAAAACTGATACTATGTTGACTTTTAAATTCAATTTACTATCAAAAGTAAGTAATATAATGAAAAAAGCCTACTTAAAATTCAGATAAGTAGGCTAAATAATTTTACCGAACAGTTATTTGAATCCAATTTGCATTAATAACTTTTACGTCAACAAATGAGAATGCACCGAGACAGCCGCTAGTAGGCGTTACAGAGTAAGTTATTGTAAATGGATAATAAGGAGGAGTGGCAGGTGGCGGTGGTGGGGGTGTTATTGAAGAGAAAGTGAGATTTAAAATGGCGACAGTTGAACCCGCTTCCAAAAGATATATTCCACAAGGGCACTGACAATCCTGACCTGGGCATTTTGCACAAGGACCAAAAATACGAAGATGATCCAGCCCATCAACGCCCCATGTTGGAAGGTCTCCACAAGTACTTGGGTTTCCACAATAACGCCAAAACCATGTAGCATTTGCACAACTTTTTCCGCCCGCCAAAAAATCTACTCGCATACATGGAGGGCAATCCGCGGAATCACAAAACGTTGGTTGGGCTTCCGATGTATTAGTGAAACAGAAAACCACTAAAGAAATTAGAAAGAGTTTTTTAAATAATTTTTTCATTTTTGTTATTTTTTATTGAATTGAGTTTAATTTTTGTGCTTTATAGTTATGGTTTAATCGATAGTTATTATTAGTTTATTTTTTTATTTACTTCCTCCTTTCTGTTTTAAAAAATTATATTTCTATGAAAGACTAATTGCATCACTTTCAAATAAAAACAAGGCATGATCACAACAGAGTATCAAATCCATTAAACCCAAATAAAATCCACGAAATAATTTGTTGATTTCTGATTGCTAATTGCATACATAGCGCAATCTTGTAATTGTTTGTTCATATTTATATTTATTTAAAAAGTGACTTTCTAAACGATATTAATAAAACAACTAGCTGTAATCTTGTTGTATAAATAAAGTAAAATTTAAAATTGCTTTTGCCTGTTTATAAAGCAATTAAAATCTTAATGCAAATATGAAAAAAAAATGATTAATCCTAATGCAAAATTGCAAAGCATTAATATTCAGTATATTTAATTTTTAAGGGATAGAATAATAAATGATTTACAAACAATTTAATTACGATCTTGCAAATTCTAAAAGTAAATGATAATTATGCTTATCGGCTGCCTTTACCGCTTTGAGATATTTCTTCCTTACATCCGTTTGATTAGAAAGATTGGCGGCTCCCCAACTAAATACATTTTGTTTGTATCCCTTTTCAATAATAATATCCGCCAATAAGCGGCTATGCCTGCCATTGCCATTAGAAAAGCAATGTATACTTACAATTCTGTGTTTCAAGCGCACTGCAATTTCATCCATACCATAGGTTTCATTCGCTATCCAATAAAGTGCATCATCCAATAATGTTTTTAATAACACAGGAATTTGCCAATGATTTGCACCAAGATTTTTATTGGATTTTCGGTACTCCCCTGCCCAAGCCCACACATTTCCAAACATTCTTTTATGAACTTCACATACAAAAGATTCAGTGAAAATATCTTTCATTTTAAAATTTTTAGTCATTACCCAATACATAGCATCTTCTATGTTCTGCTGTTCAAATTCATTCAGCTCGCCATGTGTTGTTATGCCTTGAATTAGCAAACCATCTTTTTCTTCATCATCTAATGGTGTTTGACCTTCGGAAAAATCAAAATCTAATCCCATAAAACCTTAGGCATTTCATTGATAATTTTATTTGCTCTTTCCTGGATGGCTTTTTTAATGCGCTTCTCAGAATTTGCCTGATTTTCCAATTTCATAGTGGCTGCCGCTCGCATTACTATTTTTGTAGCCAATGCCGTTGCTCTTTTTTTTACCAAAGCATCTAAAGTGCCGTCATTGGGAACAAACCCATACACCAATTGCATATCCATAGCTTTAGCAATTTCTTTTAAAGATTTAATGGTGATAGCACCTTCCTTCTCTCTATTTTCCATATCCAATATACCTTGCTTGGAGACCAATAATTTATTACCCAGTTGTTGCATTGTCATGCCCAAAGTAGCGCGAATGGTTTTTATCCAACCATTTGTTGGAATAATAACATGTTTAAGATTTTCAAAACCAGAAATTTTATTGTTAAGTTGCTGAAATTGAAGTGTTTTATTTTCCATAAAGTAAATCTATTAGTTAACTAATAAAATACAAACGTAAAGCTTTTACTTGACATAATCAAATTATAAAAAAAGCTATTACTTGACATATTTTGATATAAAAACTACTAATACAAATAAATATATTTCTAAATTTTGCAGTTACCCAAATGCTAAATAATAACAAAAAGTAGTAAACGGTAAGGCTATCAGCAAAGCATCAAACCGATCTAACACTCCGCCATGAACGGGTAAAATAGTTTTAAAACCAACCTACTTTAGTAGATTAACAGTAACTCTTTGATTTAATTTGATACCCGCATTGGTGGTATATTGTACCATAATTAAATAAACACCCTCTATTGCTTTACTACCATCCCAAGCTTGTTTATCCGCCCCGCTAAACACCAATTGCCCCCAACGATTATAGACAGTTAAGCTGTAATTTTTTAAGCCAAAACCTGTGATATCATAAACATCATTGATACCATCATCATTTGGGCTGAAGGCTGTAGGCACAAACAAAGTGGGGATATAGGGAATACATACCTCATTGCTATGCGTAACTATTTGCGGTTGTGATTTTTCAAAGGCTTCTATTCGATAACATGCCTGCAATTCGCTTCTATTTAAAAACAATGCATCATTGTAGGGTGCATTGTTAGCTTGAATATTAATAGCACTCCAATTGCCCATGCTTAACTTCTGTATGCTGTAGGTTATATTGTTACCAAGCCATTGCTGGTATGGCGAAAAATAAATCACAGAGGCTTCGTTATTTCCTATCATTTGGCCTTGTAAAAAAATCGGCTTACCAACTCTACCTGCACTGCATTGGGTGCCGCAGCTATCAATACCTGCTACAGAGTATATCACATCTTTTGTATAGGGACTTGTTTCGATTAAAAAAGTATCGGTAGTTTGCAAATAGAATTTGCCATCTTTGTATATTTGATAGCGAACAGCTGCGGTTTGCTTAGGCCAATATAGGAGTGCGTTTTTTTGTTCAATTGATGAATTAATAATTGATAAAGTATCTAAAGTTGTTAAGCCTTTTGTAATATTAAAGATGATAGAATCTGTTTGAATAATGCAACCGGTAAAACCCGTCAATCTTTGCAAAGCCGTATAAACACCAAGCTTCTCAAACCGATGTGTAAAATTTGGTGTTGTTATATTTATATTTTGCCAACCTATTAAATCCGAAAAGTAGTAATCCTTTTGTTTAACATTAAGTGTTACAGTATCTGTAAAATTGGCGATGAAAGGCGAACACCCTTGTTTATATTGAACATTAAAACCCGGCTTGGGGGCATCAACTACCCTTATGTATTGATTCTTCACCAAAGTGCTATCACAATACCCATTGCGGTATAATAAGCTCACTGAATATAGCCCTGGATTTGTGTATATATGTGTTGGGTTTATTTCACTACTTGTTGTACCATCTCCAAAACTCCACAGATATTTATTACTAATCGTATCTTTTGATTTACTCAAATTAAAAAACCTTAATCCAGTATAACGACAAACAATGCTATCTTTTGCATAGAAATTTGCAACTGGTTTGGGTGGAATACGAATCTTAATGGTATCGATGTACCATTCACCATAACCACTGCCACGAGGACTATACCCAAATAATTTTACAATATAATCTCCATTTTTTTTATACGTTAATGGCGTAGGTTCCTTCGTATAATAATAAATTTCTTTGCCTGTTTCATCTTGAATATGCCATGTATAATTTGTAAATCCTATCCAATATTGGCTGTTGTTTTTAATGCTAACTTGAGCTGCACAATCATACTTAATATTCATTGAAGTTCTTAAAAAATCATATTGGTGTCGGGGACTGGTAAAAGAGTATAAAAATGGAAAACTGGAAATATTTTTTTTAAGAATTAAAGCTGGAAATACTAAATTGGGGGTTAATATTTTATTTATGATCGTTTGAGTCAAATTAGAATTGCCATATGTATAAAAAAACTCTCCCAAATGGTTTAAATCCGAGTAATAACCAATGTTTGCAGAATTGAAGCTATCAACTAAACCAAATTTTTTATTGTAAAAATCATTTTGCATTAACTTATAATTTGAAGACCCGGTACCATAAACAGATTTCTCCTCATTTAAATAATATAGCATACTGTCATTCGGTGAAAATACTTGGTTTGTTATCGTATTTCCGATATCACTTTTAGAAATTTTGTAGTGCCATAAATTCTCAGTAATAAGTTGGGGGGGGGCAAACTTCCCAGTCTCTTTATTGAACGCCATAGAATTCAACCCGCAATACTGCATGATAGCTAAATTTAAATATGAAACGCCTCCGCTATATTCATTTGTAAATGAAATATAATTTCCGTTATTGGAAACGGACATATTAGAATATAGAATTCCAGCACCATATCTGTTAAATGTTAGTTTTGGATTGAATAAAAAACTATCTGCGATTACAGCCTTCTGTGGATAATAAAAACTATCCATTAACTGGGGTATACCGCCATTCAAAAACTTTAAAGCATAAAAGTAATTATTTGTCCTTAATACCATAACAGGTTGACCTGCTCCGTTTCTAAAAGCCACCTTAGCTAATACTGTATCCTTAAAAGCAATGCTATAATTTTTTCTATTGGCGGGTATAATGTAACCCGTAGCTTCATTTCGGTCCCTTTTAACATAATTAAAATAAATTTTTTTAAAATCTGTGGTTCGGCTTTTAATATCATAATAATGCCCATAAATAAGATAATTACAGGTATCTATTGTCAATGTATATTTAGAATTCAGGAAGCCCATTTGAGTACATTTTAAACTATCCCCATTTGCTATGACCAGGTTTTTACTGTTATAAACTTTATCATCTACACTATATATTGCTAATGAACCATTAAAATCTGCAACTGAATGACAATTATCAACTCCAGTTGTAAAATTCGTTTTTACTAAATTACCATCTATGAGAAAATTGCCTGCCTTATTAAAAGTAAAACCAAAGCCTCCGTAATTCTGTACCCAAAAATTATTGGTTTGCGCAAATACCCCATAGCTATTCGCTATGAGGTATGCTATTAATAATTTTCTTATGAGGTGCATTTTTCTATTGATTTACCATTATTTTTTTACTCAAAACCAAATTGTCGAACAAGGTAGCACTAATATTATAAATGCCTGACCCAAGATTTTCAATTTGTATGGTAACGCTGTAATCATTCACATTATTGTTTTGATATACCAATTGACCAAGTTGGTTATACAAATATATGGATTTAATAAGTTCATTACTAGATAAATTTATTGATTTGTTCGAAGGGTTGGGATAAACAATCAATAAATTATTATACTCCAATTTATTAATTCTAGTGAATAATTGTTCACAAGTCAGTGTACATGCTGGTTCATTATTTAGTGAGGTACTAATTACATTAATAGAAATAGGAATTGGCAATGCATCACAATTTGTACATGTAGCACTTGAAAAATAGGAGGTAATAGTTGGATTACCGCTATTGTCAATTCTATACCTATTTGTCAAGACACTTGAGAAATCATTATTTGCAGAAGCAGTATAATTCATTGCGGCATCTCTTCCTTTGATAGGAGTTTTAACTGTTGCTCCTGATGCTATTTTTATATCAGTGCCCAAAAAATTAAATTTATTGCAATACATTTCTTGGCGATTATTACTTCCGACAACTTTAATTCCAGTAACATTATCAGAAGCAATTGTATTTATATTTGAGTTAGTAAAAGTATTATTTGAAATCCGCCCACCATTAGCGTTTGTGGTTACCGTAATATGGTTAATATTGCTTCCAATGAAATCAAATTGATTGTCGTAAATATCATTTGGGCAATTCAATAAATCTATATTTTTGATCAAAGTGCTGCTTGCATAACAACTGCCCGCGCCGCTGTTATCAAATACGGCATCTAAGTCAGCTCTATTACCTCCAGTAAAATTATTTTTATAAATTTTAACAATTCCTGCTTGCCCACTTACCATTTGAGCATAAATATCTGTAATGTTATTTTTAAAATCCGAGTTACTAACGCCTAAACCTCGACCCTAACTATTGGTGTAATTGATGCCATATGATAATTTAGCGAATGTGCAACGGGTGGTTCCACAATTTACAAAACATCCAAGTGCATCTGTACAAAAAGTTGTACCAGATGTTGAAACAGCAAAAGTTGCGTTATCCGAGTATATTCCAGCGCCTCTCTCATCTTTGCAATGCTTTGTTGCATCATTATTTGAAAACGTGCAACCTCCAATATTTACCCCCTGAATTGCTCTCAAAGAAATTCCTTTGAGATTGGTTAAAGTAAAAGTAGGTATTGTCTTAGTCCATGTAAAATTGCAATCCATAAAATAACACGCATTTACTTCGGCTCGCACATTGGATTCATATTGATAAATATCCGCACAAATTTGACAGTCTTCAAATGCCGTACCTCTGCATCTAACAATTCCACCATCAATAGAATAAATACCATTTACTGCATGCGAAATTTTACCTCCAGTAGAAACTACGCAAGACTGACTTGGACTACTTGCACCAGTATTTGTATAAACATTTAAAACCCCATCCCAATCGGCTGTTGTTGTACCATTAGGATTTGGCATTGTAAGAAATTGTTCTTTTATGTTATTGCCCGGTAAATTTAATCTAGGTCCAATGCAAGTAATTCCTGCCCAGGTAACATTTCCAGAAGGATTGGAAGATGTAATAGTTACGCCATCTAATATCAATATACCACCTGAACTAACGGTAATACTTTTGCCTGCATTCATTCCCAAAGGGCCAGCTGTACTTCTAATTGTTAAAGTAACTTGACTATTAATTAAAATACCTTCTCGATAGTCATTTCCAAGTGCAGTTGGTGCTGCTATTTCTCCACTACCTGTGCCCCATACTTGGTCAGATGATATGACGACTTGTGCCTTTAAATTGTTGCAAAATAAATGCAAAATAATGGCGATCAATGAGATTTGTGGAATCTGTTTAGAAAGGAAATCTACGAAATAATTTGTTGATTTCTGATTGCTAATTGCATACATAGAGCAATCTTGTACTTGTTTGTTCATATTTATATTATATTTAAAAAGTGACTTTTTAAACGATATTAATAAAACAATTAGCTGTAATCTTGTTGTATAAATAAAGTAAAATTTAAAATTGCTTTTGCCTGTTTATAAAGCAATTAAAATCTTAATGCAAATATGAAAAAAATAAAATGATTAATCCTAACTATATTTTTTAACTCATTGACTAACAATTAGTATTAATTTTTATAGGCCATTTTAATGGACGTATTTTTCGTTAAAATAATAGGTTTAATATGTAGAAGAAGTCAACTTTTATTCAAAATCATGTTAACTTTTCGGAAATTTAATACTTGGCTTTAAGATAACTACAACATCAAATAATAAACCATGGTCGTAAATGGCAAAGCAATGATCAAGGCATCAAACCGATCTAACACTCCGCCATGACCGGGTAAAATAGTGCCTGAATCTTTGATATTAAACTCACGCTTCAGCATGCTTTCTACCAAGTCGCCCAAAGTGCCAAAAACCACTGTTAGTAAAGCTAGTGCTATATTCACTCCAAAAGGTATATTGAAAAAATAAGCCAACACAAATGAGGTGCCCATGGTTAAAATACCGCCCCCAATAAAACCCTCCCAAGTTTTTTTGGGCGATACAGATTCGAATAATTTATGCTTGCCAAAAGCACGGCCACACAAATAAGCAAATGTATCACTGCACCAAATTAGTATAAATAAATTAAGGGCCAATAAGGGTTTAAATACCACATCGGCATACTCCGAAAAACCCTCTTTTTGAAAACTGTTGTTGTAAAATAATGTCAATGGCAATACAATGTAAAACAAGCCTGATACCAAGTATCCAATAGACTTCCAATGCCTGTGTTTGGAAAGCAATACCCCAACAGCTGTAATTGTAAATAACAAGGTAATACCTTGTAAAACCAAAGCAGGTTCGCACCAATGACGCGAAGCTATGATGGCTAATCCTGCAAAAATATAAAGTGTTTGTAAACCACTGTATTGTTTGTGTAATACAATTCTATAAAATTCGAACAAGGCCCCTGCTCCTATGGCCATTAATAAAATTAAAAAAGTAAACTGACCATACAAGGTTAAGCCAACAATGGCACTAACAAATACTGCGCCTGTAATGGCCCTTTGCCAAAAATTATTCATAAGTAGGGGTGTTTAAAATTTGATGTTTTTTAATAAGCCAATAAAAAAAGCCGCCAATAACCATAAAAGCCAGTACAATCGTCACTACCGGTGGTGTGTAATTATCGGCAGCAATGGCTTTGGCTACTGGCAATTGGTGTTGGTAATAGGTTACAAATACTGCAAAACCATTGTTTAAAAAATGAAGAATGACGCTTGGCCAAATACTGCGGGAATAATAACATACATAACCCAATACCAAAGCTAAGAAAAACATAGGAATAAACTGCTCAGCATTTAAATGGATAGCGGCGAAGGTAAAACTGCAAAAAAGAATACCATAATGAACATTGCCAAATAATTCTATCAATAGACGTTGCAGCGTGCCTCTAAAAAATATCTCTTCGAACAAGGCAGGCGCTAGAGCTATCATTAATAAATTAACCATAAGCTGATTGGTGTTATCCATGCGCAAGAAATCTTCCATCATCTTTTTGTTTTCTTGCGAAGTAAAATGCTTGATACTTTCTGGCAAAGGCAATTGTGCATTCAGATTTAATAAAAAGGCCGAAGCAAAAATTAAGGCCAAAAATAAGATGGGTAAAAACATCAATACACCGCTCGGTTGTGGGGCCTTAATTTGCCAACTGTCAGCTACAGATTTACCTTTTATACGCAGCAATACCCAGGCTGATAGCACCCAGGTACCAAACGCGGTAACGGTGGTAAAAAGCTTGATATATGGCACATACTTTGGATCTGCATTGGACTTTGCTAAACCCAAAATTTCAATAAAACTTAAATGAATATAAGGCATGGTTAGCAGCGCAAATAGGCAAGCCACTGCCAAACTACCGATAATCACTAGTCCGATTAAAATGAAAATATCCGATAAAGTTTGAAATCTATTGAACTGCATGTACTTTTGTAAATTAATAACGCGTACAAAAGTGGTAAAAATAGCTGACATATCATTGGGTGAATTTCCTTTATTACTTGCACCTATGGAAGATGTAAGCGATCCGCCCTTCCGTTATTTATGCAAGAAACACGGTGCCGACCTTATGTTTACTGAGTTCATAAGCTCCGAAGGACTGATTAGAGATGCGGTTAAAAGCCGTCAGAAACTCGATATATTTGATTACGAACGCCCCATTGGCATTCAAATATTTGGTGGCGATGAAGAAGCAATGGCCTTGGCCACACGCATTGTAGATGTTACCCAACCCGATATTGTAGATATTAACTTTGGTTGCCCTGTTAAAAAAGTAGTGTGTAAAGGGGCTGGTGCAGCCGTTTTAAAAGACATTCCTCTCATGGTGCGATTAACCGAAGCCGTTGTTAAATCAACCAATTTACCTGTAACAGTAAAAACCCGTTTGGGTTGGGACGAGCAAACCAAAAACATTGAAGAAGTAGCCGAGCGTATGCAAGATATTGGTGTAAAAGCACTTTCAATTCATGGTCGCACCCGCACCCAATTGTACAAAGGCAATGCAGATTGGACTTTAATTGCTAAAGTAAAAAATAATCCCCGCATTCACATTCCAATTTTTGGTAATGGCGATATTGACACACCCGAAAAAGCGGTTGAATATAAAAATCGCTATGGAGTAGATGGTATTATGATTGGTCGCGCTAGCATTGGACACCCATGGATATTTAGAGAAATAAAACATTACATGGCAACAGGCGAACACTTGGCCCCACCAACTTTCGAAGAACGCATAGAAGCGTGCATGATGCATTTCGAAAAATCGGTGGAATGGAAAGGCAAGGTAATCGCTATGAACGAAATGAAAAGGCACTATGGCAATTATTTTAAAAATGTACCCCATTTCAAACCCTATCGTACCGCTTTGGTAACCAGTAATGATATTGGAGAAATTTATGGTATTTTCGAGGAACTAAAATCGGGCGCTCGCAAATTCAGTCCGGCAGAAATTGAATAAACATGGAAAGCCAATTAATAATAGATGAAGAGGAAGCAATAAAGGCTGTTTTAGAGGCTGGCAAAGGCCTACGACTGATTAACTTTATCATCGATTATTTTGCTATTGGTTCCATTTTTATTTTGTCAAGTTCTTATTATCAATTCCTGTATTTCAATTCTGATTCTTTATTTCTAGAAGAACTTAATTTGTTTCTAATTTTCGAACTCATTTATTTTACCTATTACTTTCTACTTGAATGGATCACCAATGGTAAAACACTTGGAAAACTGATTACCACAACCCGTTCTGTTAAAGAATATGGAGAACATTGCACCATAGCCGATTTTGCGAAACGTTCATTGGCACGATGTATACCCTTCGAAGCCTTAACAATATTTGGCACTCAGGTGTTTCACGACTATACTGTTAGCATGATAGTAATCAAAGAACGCAAAGTCAGTACAACCTTTTACAACTAATCAAGTCTAATATAAAATGAAAAAAATACATTTACTAAGTTTCGCTTTTTTGTTTATCCTAAGTGCTTTTGCACAACAAGTGCCCAATGGGAATTTTGAAGCATGGAGTTATAATCCAAGCTCTTTTTCATACGAACCAACAGGTTGGAAAACAGCCAACTTTGGTCAATATGGTGATTCGGCAGTTAGAAGATATAAACCAGCACATGGTGGCAATTATGCTTGCGGATTTCAAACTAGCTTTGTATTGAACACCTTTGCATTGCCAGGCGTATTAAGTACTACGTTTCCAATTTCTGTTCAACCCAAAAATTTAGTTGGCTATATCAAAGGCAATTTAGCACTCGATGATACTGCGATTTTAATCATTGAATTTAGCAAAGACACCAATGTTATTGGAGATGGTTTATATTATTTAACACAATCACAAAACAATTACATAAAATTTGTTGTTCCCATTAGTTTTTACGGCATGGGCAATCCAGATTCGTGCACGATAACAGTGTTTAGCGGAGGCACTTCAATTGATGATACACTCACAAGTTTTGCCATAGATGATTTAAGTTTCGAATATCCTGTGAATGTAAATTCAATATTCAACAATGCAAAGAAATTAAATCTGTATCCGAATCCGGCCAATAGTTTTATTTCAATTGCGAGCTCTGAAGACTATCATTCTGTATTGGTGTATAACGATATGGGACAGCAAGTTGCCACCTTTGGCAATATTGAAACCATATCGATTGAAGATTGGAACAAAGGCCTTTATTTCTTACAAATAAAAGATCAAAACAATCAGGTTATCGAGACGGCTTCTTTTTTGAAGCAATAGTTTTACCATATAGCGTGAACGAAATGAAATGGAGTTCTCTGCTATATGGTTATTGGGTTATTGGGTTATTGGGTTAATAGGGACCGCAATAGAAGTTCCCTTAATAACGATTAACTAATAACTTGTTCCCCTACACTTTCTGCATCATCATAATGCCATCGCGAATTGGCAATAATAAATTTTGCACCCTTTTGTCGGCTTGTATTTTTTGATTGAACTGATGCAACAATCTGGTGGCCTCATCCGTTTCAATTGCTTTATCATCCACAACTTTACCACTCCACAATACATTATCGGCCATTATTAATCCACCTTTGCGCACCTTGTCGATACACAGTTCATAATATATTTCATATTCACTTTTTTCTGCATCTATCCATACAATGTCCCAAGCAGGTACTAAAAAATTTATTTCTTGTAGCGTTCTGGTAGCGTCGCCTTTTTGCAAAATAATTTGTTCGGCCAATGGCGATTTTGAAATATGCGCCTGTGCAATTTCGGCATATTCTTCGTTGCCTTCAAGTGTATAAAGTTTGCCCGATTTTTGCAAACCTTCGGCCAAACACAACGCGGAGTATCCGGTATAGGTACCAATGTCCAAAATATGATCGGGGCGCATTAATTTGCTTATCATCGATAAAAAACGCCCTTGAATATGACCGCTTAACATGCGCGGCTGCAGCACATTGGTGTGGGTATAGCGATTCAATGCATATAAATAATCAGGTTCGATGGCTGTATGCGCTTCGGCATAGTTTTGTATTTTTTTATCGATAAAATCCATGGTTGGCAAAGTTACCTAATTCTAATTTTAGATTTTATTTATATTTGAAACCAATGCAACAGTTTTACCTAGGATTTAGACATTTTATAAATGCGACTGCTTTTTTATCGAAGCATAAATTACTGCATTATTATCTTTATCCATTACTTCTAAGTATCGCATTTTATATGGGCATTACTGCCTTTACAATCAGATTCGCCGAAGACATCACGAATCATATAGTATACTTGCGATTACCCATACCTGAAATTCGCATGCAAAGCACATTTCAATCATTTTTTAAAAGTGATTTTATAACAGGCCTTGTTTCAATTGTGGTAGGTTTAATTGTTTTTTATATCGCTTCTAAAATTTCGAAATATCTAGTGCTTATTATGCTCTCACCTTTGTTTGCTTACCTAAGTGAAATAGTTGAAGAGAAAATAACTGGGGTCGTTTACCCTTTTAATTTCATTCAATTTTTAAAAGATATCTTAAGGGGTATCAAAATAGCCTTTCGGAATTTTATTTTAGAATTTGTATTGATAGGCCTATTTACAATCGCGGGTTTTTTTGTGGGACCATTTGCCCTTTTAATTGTGCCCTTTCTTTGGCTAATAAGTACCTATTTCTATGGATTCAGTATGATAGATTATACTTGCGAACGCCGCAAATTAACAGTTGCAAAAAGTGTTGAATTTATTCGCCAACATCGCTATTTGGCCATAGCAAATGGCAGTGCATACACCCTGCTAGAAATGTTGCCAATTGTAGGTTTAATGATTGCACCGATTAATGCGGTAGTAGGCGCCACAACGGCTGTTTTGGAATTGGAAGCAAAGACTACCAAAACACATCACCCTTCTTAGCGGCTTGTTCGCTGTCGTCAATTAATTTATAACGGAAGCCAAAATTAAGTAGCGTATTCGATATCCAAGTATTGGTTTTCTTTAATCCTTTGTAATAATATTGGAACCCTAGCTGTGCCTCGAAAAATAAATTTATTTCGCAACTCACATTGTATTTAATACCCAATGGCAAGTATAGCGAACCACTTTCAGTTGTATAATTTTCCAGTGGCAAAGTTTGCGTTTTTTCTGACACTTGATTGTTCTGTAACGTTAACACTTGTCTTTTATAACTGCCTGCTCCGCCATCATAATCGGTTCGCCAAGTACTAAAGCCAACACTGGCCCCTATGCCCCCATATAAGGCAAAATGCTGTTTAAAAATTCTGCTATTTAACAAATATGAAAAATGAATTCGCTGACTGTTATACTTGTACTGATAATACATATTTCTAACTTCCTTTTGAACACCGGTATGAAGGGTATCCCATTTTAAATTCATGCTGCTTGCATTGTTTAACAATGTAAAACTAACACCTACTCTAAACTCTTCGCGATAGAATAATTTATTTTTAACATAATAATTAGGCACCAATACAACACCCACATACATATCGGAAATACCACGCCCTTTAATATTAAAAGCGTGTGCATTGTTAAACTGATAGTAATTATTTTGATCGTTTGTAAACTTTGAAGCCAAAGCTGTTTCGTTAGCACTTGCAATCGAATATCGGCCAAACCCATACCGAAAATCGATGCCTTTCATTCTGAATCCATTTTGATTGGTGCTATCGTTGCCACCTATTGCAAATAGACGTGCACAACAGAATAGACTCGATATTAGAAAGAATTGCTTAATCTTTCAAAGCTAATAATTTTTAAAACATTCTGCAAAAAAAGTAACAGTGCTTATTGCAGATGCAAGATCGCAGCAATTGTATTTCGCGAAACTGCATGGTAACTATCCTTTACCTTTTCAAAAATTTGTTGTCCGAATTTCAGACCTTCAGGGGTTTTTGATAAGTTCTCATACACTGGCTTTAAAAATTTCCTGCGACCTACATTGCTCAAATAATTTTCGATTGCAGGGTAGGCGGTTTGGTAGTTATTTTTAATACACAACACATACCAATCGCACTGAATTTCGGCATTATTACTAGCAGTTAAGTTAAATGCAGAATCCAATGCTGCCATGTTATTTTTGATAGAATCTGCATTCAAATTTCGCAATAAATACAACCAATGGTGAGTGGTAAATCCTGCTGTATCCAAATCCTTCATAGCATGGTTTAGATTGTAATCGTTTGCCATTGTGGCCACCCTTTTTAATTCGGTGCTATTAATTTCAGGACAATTTTTAGGTAAGTCAATGTTAAATATCCATTCTTCGTAATTAATTTTAGCTTTAGGGTATTTAGCAATTAAATTTTCTTTTAAAAATCCAATGAAATCATCTGTGGTTACCGTTTTGAATTTAAAATGATTGAAATAGGCTTTAACAAACTCATCCCATGCAGGGCGACCAACCTGCTCTTCTATCATTCTTAAAAACATACATCCTTTGACATAGGCAATATCTGTTACCCCATCGTCGGGATTGCGTCCAGCGAGGTTCAACTTTAATTTGGTATCGCCCGGGGCGCTGGTCATTAAATCGGCTATGGTCACTTTCAGTTCACCCAAACTAAGTTCAGACAACATATCGGCATAAGGTTTGCCATATAGCTTCTCCATAATGCGTTCTTCGAAATAAACAGTAAAGCCTTCATTGAGCCAGAAATCATCCCATGTTTGATTGGTTACTAAATTACCACTCCAGCTATGTGCTAGTTCATGGGCAATTAAAGAAACTAAACTTCTATCGCCAGCAATAATGGTTGGTGTGGCAAAAGTAATTCTTGGATTTTCCATGCCTCCAAATGGAAAACTCGGAGGCAAAACAAGCACATCGTAGCGGCCCCAAGCATAGTCGCCATATAATTCACTAGCACCTGCTATCATTTTTGGTAAGTCAACAAACTCATACGCAGATTTCTCTAACATCTCTGGTTCAGCAAACACCCCACAGTTTTCGCCCAATGACTGAAATTCTAGGTGACCGACAGCCAAAGCCAATAAATAACTTGGAATAGGTTGAGGCATTTCAAAATGGTACTTGCCTTCTTTATTTCTAACAAAATTATTTTCGGCACTCATTAGCGGCAAATAGGCCGTATCGCAAGTTATATCGGCAGAATAGGTAAAACGGACGGCAGGCGCATCCATACATGGCACCCAAGAGCGGGCCAATATGGCTTGACTTTGGGTAAATAAAAAAGGATATACTTTTCCTGCGGTTTGTTCTGGACTCAACCACATTAAAGCATCGGCTTCGGGCGATGTGTGATAATAAACTGCCACTTGTTTTGTGTTTTTTTCTATGGCAATCACTAACGCTTCCCCTAAATGGGTTTGTTCTTTGCCCAAGGAAAAAGCGGTCTCAACTTTATCTTCTAATAATACCTTTTCAATGTTAAGTTGCTTGGTATCTAATATTAAATATTGGGTACCACTGTGATTATTGATGTCAATAACGGCCTTACCACTTAGTTTTTTGTGGTCGAAATCCACCGCCAAGTTAAGATAAATATGTTGAAGCGTTACAGAATCATAATTTGAAAAGGAATGGTTGTTAGCTGAAAGGTTGGGCATATGTTTAATGGTTTTATGAGTACAAGATACTAGTGCCACTGCGGCAAGGAAGGAAAACAAAGGAAACTTTAAATTCATGTGTCTAATATAATTAACGCTACAAATGTACAATCGAGTAAACGATAACAATAATTTAATCATTTTTATTTATGTTTGCAATTCACGTTTTAAAATTTGGTATTGGATTTGCTATAATTATCGAACTTAAAACTGAACACTATAAAAAAATGAAATACTTTCTAGCCTTCCTTTCTGTTGCTTTTGGCTTTTCCGCCATAGCGCAGGAGACTTCCGATCCATTCGGTACCAGCTACAATTACGATTCCACTTCCTTTGTTGACACCAGTTCATACTTGGAAAGTGAATCGAAATCCAATGAAAATCCAAGTGCACCTACGTTCTTACCTTATGTAAGATTTAAGGCACCTATGGATACTATCACACAGAAAGTTACCTACATGGGTGTGGTTCCTTTTAAGGCCATGGCAAACGACCTTTACGATGGTGGCAACATGGACTCGTTGTATTGGAGAGCTAAGAAATTTTTACTGACCTCTTATGTGAAAAATTTCAGAGCCAAGGCAACCAAAGATTTTGTATTTCCAAAAGATATTTTAGTAGAAGACTTTAAGCCAGATGGAGATGTTGGTCGCATTATCATTACGCCAACCATTCCTTTGGTATTAAGACAAGGTAGAACCAATTCTTCTCAAAACGGCAGCATTACTTTTAAACTTGAAATAAGAGTAAAGGATGACAAATACAAATATAAAGTGACCAATTTTGTGCACCATACCAAAGAAGCCATTACAGAAAAACCAATCGACAACTATGCCGAATACTATGTAAACTCTAAGCATTCTGCTAGAAGTAACGACCAAATTTTATTGGCAATTGACAGAGAAGTTAAAACTTTAGTTAAGGCACTTAGCGCGGTGATGAAGGATCCTATCATCCTTGATGAAGACGCTTTCTAAAGCTTCCTATTAACCCTATTTTAAAAGGCGAACTATTTAATTAGTTCGCTTTTTTTATGCAATAGCCACTCATATTTGCCTATACCAACAATTTCTTTTACTTTCGAACATTCATTTATGAGTTTTGAAAGTTTAAAAAACGCAAGAGTTTTAGTTACTGGTGGAGCCGGTTTTATAGGCAATAATTTAGTGCGAAAACTGTTGCAATGCGAAGTATCACAAATTGTGGTACTCGATAATCAATCTTCGGGCATGGCTGTTTTCTTGCCAAACGATGTGCGCATTACATTTGTCGGTATGGATATAGACCGTTACGATAAATTAAATTTTGTTATCAATCAACATGAGTTCGATTATGTTTTTCACCTGGCAGCGCACTTTGCAAACCAGAATTCTGTCGATCATCCATTTAGTGATATTCAAACCAATATAGTCGGGACTGTTAGTCTTTTAGAAATCCTTAAATTCCATAAGAGTTTAAAGAAATTTGTGTATGCCAGCAGCAGTTGTGTGTATGGCACTACCGAAAATATGCATGAGGAATCTTATATTTATCCTTCAGAAACACCCTATAGTATAAATAAATATACGGCCGAATTATACACCCAATACTACGCACATTTGTTCCATGTACCGACCCTTTCGATTCGTATTTTTAATACTTACGGACCCTACGAATTGGCTGGCAAATACCGCAATGTAATTCCCAATTTTATTGAAAAAGCAATTAATGGTGAAGAGCTTTCAATTACTGGAACAGGTAAAGAAACAAGGGACTTTACGTATGTCGAAGATTTAATAGAATTAATGTTATTAGGCGCTTGCAGTACTCACCACGAAGGTGAAATATTTAACGGTGGCACAGGGGCAAAAACCGAGATATTAAAAATGGCAGAAATTATTAAAGAACATACCCAATCTGTATCACAAATATCATTTAAGCCCGCCCGGAATTGGGACAAAGTAAAAGATAGAATGAGTGATACTTCTAAATCTGCCAAGGCTTTAGGTTACGCACCAAAAACAAGTATTGAAGAGGGATTACAAAAAACCATTAAGTGGTACAAAGACAATTACGACAAGGTTAAATCATTAAAAAACTACTTCGAATAATGACTGAAATAAGAAACAGAAGGGTTTTAGTTGTACTGCCTGCCTACAACGAAGAAGAAAATATTGGCGAACTTTTAAGTCAAATTCAGTTTGCATTAGAAGAAGATAGCAAAACAGAATACAAGGTTTTTGTAGTGAATGATGGTTCAAGGGATCAGACCGCAGCCATTGTGCAGGAGCGTTCCAAAACCATGCCTATAGAACTTCTTACACATCCTGTAAACCTTGGCCTTGGTGCTACCATTCGCGACGGCTTATATGCGGCTGTGCAATATAGCGGACCAAAAGATATTGTGATTACCATGGATGCCGATGCGACACACAACCCTGGTTTAATATTGCGTTTAATTCGCATGATCATAGAAGGTCACGATGTAGTAATTGCATCGCGCTTTCAATCGGGTGCGCGTGTAATCGGTTTGGTATGGTATAGGCAATTACTGAGTATTGTGGCCTCATTAATATTTAGAATAACTTATCCGATTAAAGGCGTGAAAGATTATACTTGCGGTTACCGTGCATTTAGAGCAGATGTATTAAAAAGTGCGATGGATGAATATGGCGATCGCTTTGTAGACCAAGATGGTTTTCAATGTTTGGTTGATATTCTTCTAAAACTTCGCAGAAGAAAATTATTATTCGGTGAAACACCGCTAATTCTAAGATATGATCAAAAAGGGGGCATGAGCAAAATGAATGTTTCCCGCACCATTAAAAATACTTTGATATTAATTGTAAAACGTTTTTTTGTAAAATAAAATGGCCAAACAAAAAGTAGTTACGCCTCCAAAACAAGCGCCTAAAGTAGCCGCAAGAATTGTTAAATCAGGACCAAGTTTCATCGAAAAAAATGCGCTGAAAATTGCCATTGCATTAGCTGTGGTTGGCCTTTTCATAAGATTATACCGCATTGGGTTTCTATCCTTGTGGGTAGATGAATACATGCATGCCTTGGCTGCCATACATGGCCATTTTAAGCATGGCGAAAACAACGGCATACTCTTAACTTGGTTCAATACCACCTTTGCATTTTTTCTAGGCAATACTGAGTTCTCCATGCGTTTACCGGTAGCCTTATTAGGTGCTGCACTTATACCAATTGTATATATTTTGGGTAAAAACCTAATCAACTATCGAGTGGGATTAATGGCCGCCTTATTAACAACTTTTTCATTATATCTAATTTTCTGGAGTCGTGTTGACCGGCCTTATGGAATGGTAGCAACTTTCTATGTTCCACTGCTAATTTGTTTTTGGCTTATGTTAGAGCGCGTTGCAAAAAATCCAGATGCAGGACTCGCTAAATTTGGCGTCAACAAAAAATATCTTTTATGGCTGCCATTGGCTTTAATATTGGCAATGATGAGTCAGCTTATCTGTTTTTTATTCCTATTTACGGCAGGTTTTTACGGCTCATTTGTAGCCATTGAAAGTTGGGTAACAAAAAAATCAAATCCATTTAAGTTGAACGCATACAATGTCTTATTCTACTTAAATATTATAGCCGTTGTTTTAATGTTTACGCCATTAAGTATTACACTTATGCGCCCAATTATTGAATTGTTTCTACCACCAAATATTGCTACTCTAATATTACCAGATATGAAGGCTGTCTTTTTGGCTTTAGAGGGTCCAGATTGGTTGAAATCCTATAATAAGTATGCGGATATATCGACTGTAGACTTTAAAATGGTTACTGTTTTAGGTTGGGCTGGCTTTATTTTAGCCTTATTCAAAGACCGCAAAGCAGGATACTTTTTAATTTCGGCTTATGTTATTCCTTTTTTATTAATGGGCTTTGTATTTCGCGAACCTGCCCATGCAAAATACTTAAGTTACATTTATCCTGTATTTTTAATAAGCGCAGCCTATAGTTTATATTTTATTGCATTCTATGGCATGAAAGTAATAAGTAAGAACTATAACAGTTCAAACAAAAATTATTTAACCATGTGCAATACTGGTTTTGTTATCATTTTGGTATTGATGGTAAATGGTAAAGATATCAAAGCAATGCTCAATACCCAAGTGCATGGCAATGTGGTACCAAAAGAAATTTCAGAAATTCCGTTCGTTAATTGGAACCAGCCTTGTGAATTCATTAAAGCTAATATGAAACCAGGTGATATTATAATGGCCACAGTTCAAGACGCACCAAAGTTTTACTTAAGAGCCGATTCTGTTGTATGGTTCAGACAAATGCATTTTGATGCCAAACAAAAAACCTATGTGCCCAATTTACCGGATGGCAGGCCAAAAAGTGCCTACACATACGAGCAATTGGTAAAAACATTTAACGAAAATCCAAGGGGATGGTTAATGGCTGATTACTATTTCGAAAATGCTTTAACAGATCCAAGAGCGAAAACATTTGTAGAAGAAAACTTTGTTTATCATTTTGATGCTTGCACAGACGGTGCCGTTAAAGTATTCAGTTGGGATAAAGCGAAGCCAAAAACCTATCAAAGTTCGTTCGTTATTGAATTGGGGAAAAATGAAATGCACATGAATTCACAAGAGTTAACATTTAATATTAATAAAGCAGCGTTGCCACCAAAAGTTAATTTGGTGTTTCTAGCCCAAGGTATTGATAGCGACGCCGAAGCATTTGTTGTTATTAATGATAAATCCCAAGTTGCCATTCGCAGCAATGGCAGTCCACTTGCAATGGGTATGAACAGTTGCCAAGTAGATGCTTCTATTTTCTCTGAGGGAGTCAACAAAGTTATGTTCGCTTATAACACCGACGAAAATAATGGCGATGTAAACAAAGGATTTGTGCTATACAGTATGGATATCCGATAATCGTTATAGTTGGGATTTTCAAATTGGATTTTCAAATTAAACAAAGTCCTACTTATCTAGTCATTTATGGCTGCATAACCAATTATCAATATTAATGATACGAATTAATGCTTTGGTGTTGTATTTTTGAACAACAATATTTCAAATTATGGTGACCGTTAAAGCCAATATTCAATCAGAACATTATACTACCAAGCTTACTGCACAAGGCCATTCATTAGTAGCAGATGAGCCCAAATAACATGGTGGAACAGACACAGGTTTTAGCCCATCTGAGCTGTTAGCGGCGTCCTTATCGGCTTGTACTGCTATTACTTGTCGCATGTATGCAGATCGCAAAGAATGGAAACTTGACGGTGTAGATGTGCAAGTTGAATTGCAAACAAATGATGGAGTAGCTCAATTTTCTAGGGTCATCCATTTTTTAGGTGAATTGGATGAAGCCCAAAAAGAGCGTTTAACACAAATAGCAAATAACTGTCCTATCCATAAAATTTTAAGAGGCACGATACAAATAACAACAGAGATATTATGAAAGATATTACAAAAAAATATACAAATGGCGAAGTTACCATTGTATGGAAACCAGCCACCTGCATACATTCAACGCTATGCTGGAAGGGAGCTACTGGCCTCATAGATGTTTTTAATCCAGCAGAAAAGCCTTGGATTAAACCAGAGGGTTCGACAACAGAAAAGATTGTTGAACAAATTAGCAAATGTCCTTCTGGTGCCCTAAGTTTTTACTATAATACTGATGAGAATTTACCTGAACATACGGCATCGGAATGTATCGTAGAAACAACCCCCAACGGACCACTCATGGTTTATGGAAACATAACTGTAAAATTACACAATGGAGAAGAAACTCAAAAACACAAAGCAACTGCCTTTTGTAGATGTGGAGCTTCAAGTAACAAACCATATTGCGACGGCTCACACCGCAAAATCGGATTTGAAGGTTAATATAAAAATCATATAAATAAATATACAAAAATGAAAAGATCAGCAACAGCCGTATGGCAAGGGAGCGGCAAAGAAGGCAAAGGTCATCTAAGCACTCAAAGTACTACTTTAAATCAAACCCAATATTCATTCAGCAGTCGCTTTGAAGAGGGTGTTGGCACTAATCCAGAAGAACTAGTTGCAGCAGCCCATGCTGGTTGTTTCGCGATGAAATTGAGTTTTAATTTAGGCGCTGCAGGATTTACACCTGAGCAATTGGAAACTAAATGTACTATTAATCTAGAGAACGGAAGCGTCATTGGTTCGCACCTAGCATTAAACGCAAAAGTACCTGAAATAACTTTGGAGAAATTTACTGAATTAGTGCAGGATGCAGAAAAAAATTGCCCAATTTCAAAGTTGCTAAATACAGCCATAACGGTTGAGTTTACATTGGCTTAAAATCAAACACTTCATAAAAAAACCCGCCTATTAGAGCGGGTTTTTTTATTTAAATATTTTTTAATGCTTAAGGTGTTTTCTTTTGTGTATCGGCATAAGCAAATGCTTTCTTCATAAGAGCAGTAGCGCGTTGGGCAGGATTTTCTCTAATTAAATTTTCTTCAGATTCTACTTTGTTAAACAAAGCTGCTAAGGCCTTTTCTGTTACAAAGCCATTTAAATCTGGGTTCATTTTAGTGACTAATGGAATTTTATTGTAAATATTAACAAGGTCACCCCAGTTTTTAGTTACACCAATTTGATCTAACGAAGCTTGAATTTGAGGACGGAATAAGGAAGTTAATTCTGTAGTAGTAGTTTGTTTTAAATAATTTGTTGCGGCACCTTTACCACCTGTTAAAATACCCATGGCATCTTTAAAACTCATACTTTTTACAGAGTTCAAAAAAACTGGTTTAGCCGTAGCAACAGCATTTTCTGCACCTTCGTTAAGTTTTGCAATAACACTGTTAACTTGATCGCCCATGCCTATAGCTGTCAATTTATCGGCTACTTTCTGAGCATCTGCAGGTAATAATATTTTGATTGCTGGATTATTTCCAAAAGCGCCTTTTGAGGATAAAGCAGTAACGCCATTGCTAAAACCTTGACTCAAGGCATCTTTTAAACCACCAGCCGCTTCATCAGTTGTTGGAATTGTGAGAATATCGGACGCAACAGTGCTGAGTACATCGCAAGATGAAATAAGCAATGTGAAAATAGAAGCATAAATTAATTTTTTCATTTGATGATTTTGTAATTAATATGCAATTTTACAAATATCATTCCAAAATACAGAACATAAAGTTCAGAAAGAACTAAGCACGCATGGAATCTAGTAATGCAGAGAGCATTTCCAAATCTTTATCATTAATTTTTGCCATTTCAAGAATAGCTGCATCCATTTGTGGATCAATTTTTTTAAGGATATTTAGGCCATTTTTATTAATACTTAAGAGAACTTCTCTCCTGTTATTTTTATTTAATTGACGGGTAATTAAATCTTTATCCTTTAATTTATCGCATATTCTGGTAACATCAGGATTCTTATCAATCATTACTTTTTTGATATCACCACAATTGCACAATTCACCTTTTCTGCCTCTGAGAATCCGCAATATATTATATTGAGGTTGCGTAAGATCAAATGGCTTTAACACTTCTACCATACTATTATTTATTCGTGAAGCAGTGTACAAAATATTTATTAATACCTTGGTCTGCGAATTATTAAATTTAGATTGATTTATTTCTTCTTCGATCTTCACGAATCAAAAGTAGACTTTTTAAAATAATAATAGCATTGTTTTAAAAAATTAGATCCTTTTATTTAGAGAATCTTGGGTCAAAGTTAATTATATTTGGCGCATTATGCAGCAGAATAAGCCGTCTTACCGTCAAGGGTATAAAGATTTTCTGTTTTTATAACATCGAACCCAGCTTTATTAAAATTTTGCAACAACTCAATGACCTGTGAAGGACTGCAATCCTCTGAATTCACAAATCTACAACTCCAATGGTTGGTGCAAAAGGTTGCAGAATGTCCCGCAGGGTATACCTCTACCCCTCTATTTGAAATTTTCGTTAGTTTTAAATTTAGTACACCTAGTTGACTAATTATTTCGCCTAATAACTTACCATTTCTAGCCTCGCTGCTCCAATCTATGAATACATCTGTCCCAACAAGTTTTTTTACGATTGGTTTTTTATCATCCGTTTTAATCACTATTGGTTTGGCATCACTATTTAACTTCACTGGCTTGAATGTTTTTGGTAACTGACCTAAACGCTCAATGATTGCTTTGGCAAATGCCTTAGTTCCGACCTTTTGCTGACTTAAGCCAGACTTGTATATATCACCAGTATGTATGCCATCTTCCAGGGTCTTTAGCAAGGCGTTTTGAATTTTTTCAGCAATACTTGCTTTACCTATTTGAACCAACATCATACAAGCACCATTAATTAAACCACTTGGATTAGCAATATCTTTTCCTGCAATATCTGGCGCTGAACCATGGATGGCTTCGAACATTGCAAAATTCTCTCCTACATTACTACTTCCACCCAATCCTATAGAACCAGCAACATCTGCTGCAATATCAGAAATAATATCTCCGTATAAATTTAAGGTAACAACCACATCAAAACGCTCTGGATCACTTGCTAACTTGGCAGCACCGATATCAATGATGTAATGATCAGTTGTTATTTCTGGATACTCAAGCGCAATTTTATTGAACATTTTATGAAACATCCCATCCGTTAGTTTCATAATATTGTCTTTACTCATGCAAGTGACATGTTTTCTGTTATGGGCTTTAGCGTATTCAAAGGCGTATCGAATGATTTTTTCGCTGCCCTGAACGGACACTAATTTTAAACATTGCACCACTTCATCTGTTTGCTGATGTTCAATACCAGCATATAAATCCTCTTCGTTTTCTCTTACAATTACCAAATCAATATTGGCAAAATTAGTATCAACAAATGGCGCGTAGCTTACACATGGGCGCACATTGGCTAAAAGACCCAAGGTTTTGCGAATAGCAACATTTAAACTTTGGTATCCGCCACCCTGTGGCGTTGTAATTGGAGCTTTTAAGAATATTTTATTTTTTTCAAGTGTAGTCCAATCACTGTCTGAAATCCCAAATTTACTGCCAGAGAGATAAACTTTTTCACCTATTTCAATGACATCATAAGCTAATTCAGCACCTGCTGCATTTAACACATCAACAGTCGCTTCCATAATCTCCGGGCCTATGCCATCGCCATAAGCGATTGTTATTTTATTTGAATTCATTACTAGTTGAAGCTATTTTTAAAGGCTGCAAATTTACGTTTTATTTAGAGAAGTTGCGATTAAATCTATAATTTTGAAAGCTTCTTGTTATGCTATTGCTATTAGATAATTACGATTCATTTACTTTTAACCTAAAAGATTATTTCGAACAATTGGGCGAAAGGGTAATGGTAATTAAAAATGACGCTTTAAGTGCAACAGAATTATCAAACCTTTCTTTCGATCAATTGGTATTATCGCCTGGTCCGAAAACACCTGATACCGCAGGCAATATGATGCAAATAATAGAAAGTTTTCACACCCAATTACCGATACTAGGCATTTGTCTTGGCCATCAAGCATTGGGAACCTATTTTGGCGCCCAACTGGTAAAAGCCTTAAAACCTATGCATGGCAAAGTATCGACCATAACACACCAAGGTAAAGGCATTTATAATACAATAGAAAATCCGCTAAAAGTTTGCCGCTATCACAGTTTAATTTTAAAAAAATTAGAGCCCACTATGCTTTCAATTACAGCAGAAAGTGCGGAAAAAGAGTGTATGAGTTTTCAGCACAAAGACTTGCCCATTACGGGCCTTCAATACCATCCTGAAGCCATATTAACAACTAATGGTTTACAAATTTTGCAAAATTGGCTGCAGATGATTCACTAACAATATTGCAATCATAGTTATAGATATCTAAAATATATTATTACTTACCTAAGAATGGTTAATTTTTGCACTGCTGTTTGACCTTGACTTTTAATTTGCAACCAATACATACCCGTTGGAATTTTTGTAATATTCAATCGCAAAGAACGCGAAGTAAGTATATTATTTTCCAGTAATTCTACCTTTATTTCCTGCCCCGTGGTATTGTACAACTTTACTTCTGGTAAATTCATCCAATCTGTTTTCAAAATTACATCAACAAGCTCACCACTGCATGGATTCGGGTAAATAGTAAAATCAAAATTATTAGTTTTAGATTGTACTTTTTCTACTGCGGTGGTTTGCCATTCCTCGGCAATATTTGCGCTAAAAACGCCAGCACCATGAGTAGCTGCTGCAATGTAATAATCCTGAGGTCGCACATCAATCATATTAACAATAGTAGTGCCTATTTCATTGTTCGCTTGACGGGTCCATATTGTGCCATTATCTACCAAACCCGTGGTGGCATATAGACCAGTGCTAGTTCCTACAAACCAAGCCCTTTTCCCGTTCCTCAAAGGCATTACAGCGGCCCATCTACAACTCGGTCCCGAGCCACTGCCATTGGCATTTTCTTCTAAATTACCAGAAACATTAAGCCATGATATACCACCATCTTCTGTAGCGAACAAACTGATAATCCCATAATTTGAAAACACCACCATCATATTATTACTGTCTAATGGATCGGTTGCAACACAATTGAGATTGCCAATACTGAATTTAGAGCCGGTAATATTAATGGGAGTTGGCTGGCCAATACTGGCATTGCTTACCTTAAATAACTTACCCATACTTGTACCATAATATACAGTATTAGGCTGACTTCTTGAGGTCGTTATTGCAGAAAATTCGCTTCCCGCAGGTGGCACACAATTCAATAATTCTTGCCACAATGGTGTATTCCAACGGGTACTGTCTAAAGCGGTGCTTAAAGCTTTTGCATCAATATCTGTATTTCGAAATAAGCGTGTTTTAGCTGGCTGATAGAGTATCTTCTGATTGTTTGGATCAATGCTAAATGGATTGATAAAATCATAATTCGAGCGGTACAGTTGTGAGGGGTCGATTCTCGCATTTTTAATAGGCCGACCAATGGCATCTATCTGAACATGCGAAATACGACCTTGCTGAGCACTTAAATACACATCGGTTCCTCCATCTTTTATAAAACAAAATGAACCATCGGAATTGCCAGACATTTGCCATGAGCCCATGCCATATTGATCCATAAATTGGGTACCATTATCCTGCAAACCACCAAGTACTTTATTATCACCAATGCTGCCATGATCAATTGCTATTGAATAAAACAAGGATGTTGTATAGTTATTATTTAAATCCTCCCATTCCACTTGCGGAGCCATTACATTTTCAGTTAAACTCAAACCTCCGTCGTGGGCGGTAACAGCGCGTATATTACTACCCTGAAAAAACACCATACTATGGTTATCTGGATGGTGATTTTTGTATATCTGATAATTCGGACGGGTGGTATTAACTGCATATCCACCAATCCAAGTTGTATTATTATTTGAAGTAAAACCATCGGTACTTCTCCATAAATTTGCTGCACCTAAAAATATGACATTGGCATCGTCTGGCTTTACTTTTACATATAAATCGTAACCACCTTGTGTATTAAACTGACCAAAATCGCCTCCTTTATTGGGTAAATTTAAGCTGCGATCTATCCATGCACCGCCAGCACCAGAGCCATCGCCCGAATTATAGGTGTATTTCCAAAAACTATTCCACTCCACATCGTTTTGAAAATTGGTACTAGACAGACCTGCGTTTAAAGTTTCGGCTGCCAAAAAATACACCTGATTTGGGTCGGAAGGTGCTATGCCAATAACAATTCTGCCATAATTAACCGGGAATCCAATGGGGGTAATTTTAATCCATGTTAGACCATCGGTACTTCGCCAAATACCTTTCTGTGGAGCCTCGCTGCTTAAGGTTGCATATACTACACCATTGGCTGTGATGGCTACATCTGTTTTATATGAATAGGCTTTCATTCTGGTCCAGCTTACCCCACCATCCATCGACCTATAAATGCCTTGATAAGTGGCTGCATATAATTCATCATCTATTGAATTTGAATTATCAATAACGATGTTGTAAACTCCATCAAAATCACGATCGAACAAAGTTGAACTTGTACCAACCGTTGACGCCAATTTACTCCAGTTATTACCCCCATCAGTACTTTTCAAAATGCCGTCGCCACCATAATAAGCGCCAGCACCCGATCCACTAGCACCAAGTAATTCACCTGTGCCAGCATACCAAATATTGGTTTTACCAGCTCTTTGGTCTTGCACCAAACAAGTAATACTTAAAACTGGGCAATTAACCTTGGTCCATGATTTACCGCCATTACTTGATTTAAAAATACCACCGGCCACAGCCCCTGCCAACATTTCGTTTGCATTGTCTTTATTAATACCAAATGCCCTGGTGCGCCCACCCACATTATTGGGCCCGCGGGCAATCCATGTTTCCGAACGCTTGGTGCTTCTATAAAATGGCAATGTTTGAGCATAAGCTTGCTCTTTTGCATAGATGCCTTTTGGTATTTCGCCAGTTGTAGGGTCGGCTAATAATTTCTTGTAATATTCTTTCCAACCTATGTGTTCATTAGCTTCTTCTTCATCATTTTCAAACACATTTTTATTTTGAGAACCCGTGTAAAGTACAAAGGCTAAAGGCAGACAAATGACGAAAGAGAAAACAAAAAATTTCTTCATGGTAATAATATTCAAACCTATGAAAAAAAATTGAGTAAAAAAATAAACGGTTTTAAGTCCAAGGTAGTGCTATGTTTTCATCAACATCGCAATTTTATTAGGTCTTAAAACTGTAAAATAATTACTTGATATTTGTAAATATCATCGATTTTTATTAATGTTGATTA
Source organism: bacterium (assembly GCA_029945665.1). Lineage (GTDB taxonomy): Bacteria > Bacteroidota > Bacteroidia > NS11-12g > UBA955 > JABMMZ01. The sequence continues at coordinate 50,420 of JAQSCZ010000111.1, forward strand.
TAAATTCAATAAAATAAAATGAAAAATATGCGTTTAATGTCAATTTTAGCAGTTGTTTTACTGTCTCTGACAAATTGTAAGAAGGAAGATAAGGGCTCAGTGCCCCCTCCAGCGAAGATTTCACCAATCATAGTGGCTGAAATGAACACCCCAATTTATGGAAAATTAACAGCAACTTGGTGTGGGCCATGCGGCGCATGGGGTTGGACACTCAATGACGAGGTTATAGCAGCGATTGAAACCAAAGCGATTCCAATGGGTTTGTATGGCAGTAATACTAGTAATTTTACAAATGCTACTGTTAATAAATGGTTTACTGATTTTGGCGGCAAAAGCTACCCTAATTTTACTGTAAATGGCACCAATAAAACTGCGTTTTCTTCAAATGGAGGAATATATACTACAACAACCAAAACTGATGTTTTAGCTGCAGTTGACAATTTCATTGCAACACCAGTGCAAGCTTCAGCAGGTGGAAATTTAACTTGGGCAGGCCAAACCCTGAGTGTTAAATCTGCTGTTAAATATTTCATTAATCAAACAGGAGACTTTTATATTGGCGCCTACATGATAGAGAATAAAGCAAAAAGCATTCAAAATAGTCAAGTAGGGGAAGTTGAGCACCATTATGTTTGCAGAGGCTCAATGAGCGCAGATGTTTATGGCGTAAAATATGCAGGTGCATTGACCGCTGGGACACAAACTGAGTTGACTGATTTCACTTTTGATGTACCATCCACGTGGATTAAAGAAAACATATCCGTCGCTATCATTATATGGAAAAAAGTAGGTGCAAGTTATACGTTTGTAAATGCTGCTAAGATAAAATAATAACGGCTTTAAAATATAAACAGGAATAAGTCTTGCAAACTTATTCCTGTTTTTTTTGTCTCTTTTTGATCAAAATAAGGATATACGTATACCTAAACATAGCTGCCAATTAATAACGAAATATTTGATGCCTTATAAAACATTCACAAGCATTTTCTATTTTGCAGCTTATACTTTATGCGCACGACACTAAATATTAAACCACCACCAAATTACTAAATAGCAATAAAAATAACATTCTTTAAAAGTCGCTTAATTCCATGCCTTTTAATTGATTGATAATACCTAGATTTGTTGTTAGGGAAATAAATAAAACAAAAGTTCGAGAAGCAAAACATATTTGAATGTAAATACAAGATTAAAGTTCGCATATACAAGTTAAACTGCTAGATGCCGGCCGACTGAATTAGACTTTTTTTCGACCGAAAATTCAGTTCCTTTTTAACAATAACCAGTCAAACATATAGACCATGAAGCAAGTATTTTTCATTACGTCAATCATTTTTTTACTGTCAATTTTTGCGTGTAAAAAGGATCGTAATAAAACGATGACAGTCATAAAGGACTGCACAGGGACTTATCTCCGTTTAGACGGAAAAGACTATCATGTTTGTAATCTTGAAAAAGTTTCTGCCTATACAAACGGGGCTAAAATAACTGTGACCTTTAAAATACTAGAAGATTGCGCGCATTCAAAAGAGACAATTACTTGTTACATGTTACATAAAAATGAAGGTTGGATAGAAGTAGAGAAAATAAAATAAAGTCTTGTTTAGCATTGTTTTAAACAGAAACTCAACCCTTTTTTTTATATGAGAATGATGTAACGTATTTACAATATTATACAATGTACTAAGTACAGAGATTTACAACTTTGCAGTGTAATAATTCTGTTACAAAAAATTATCAAAAAAAATGGATACTAAAAAAATCGAAAACTGTATTGCAGCATGTCGTAAATGCGTAGATACATGTGAAACTTGTTCTACAGAAAATACAGGAAAAGCAGGAATGGAAAATTCTGTAAAACTTTGTATTGCCTGCAGAGATGCTTGCACCAACTTAATTAATGCAAGTAAAAACACCGCTACCAATTTAGAAGAACTTTGCAAAAAATGTGAAGAAGCTTGTATTGCATGTGCAACAGAATGCGAAAAACATGCCGATATGCACCATTGCAAAGTATGCGCAGAAGCCTGTCGCCAGTGCGCAAAAGAATGCAAAGCCATGCTTGCCGAAACCGCATAAATAAATTTGTAGTTACAGGCGCGCTTTCAAAGCGTGCATTTTTTATTCAAAGAAACTTCATTGATGCTTGTAAGTGCCAACACATTTACAAGCATTTTTTATTCTGCAACCACCTAGTTTATGCAGATACGATATTAAACCACCACATTCACAATCCGCCCTTTTACTACAATTACCTTTTTAGGTGTTTTGCCTTCTAAATATTGTTGTGTTTGTTCATTCGCAATTACTTGTACTTCCACTTCTTTTAAATCCATATCCAAAGCAAAGTTTAAATTGAATCTTACCTTGCCATTAAACGAGATTGGATAATAAAATTCATTTTCAATTAAATAATCTGCATTAAAACTTGGCCAACTAGCTTTCTCGATACTATCTGCATGTCCACATAGTTTCCAAAGCTCTTCGCAAATATGAGGTGCATAAGGCGATAATAAAATTAAAAAGGGTTCTAAAATACTGCGCTTATTGCATTTCAAATCCTGCAATTCGTTTACACAAACCATAAAGGCACTTACGCTGGTATTGAAACTAAAATGCTCAATATCCTCTGTTGCTTTTTTAATGGTTTTATGCAGAATTTTTAATTCAGCCTTGGTTGCAACTTCTTCGCTAATTTCAAAATCTTCCGTTGGATTATTATGAAACAAACGCCAAGCCTTTTTCAAAAAACGGTGCACCCCTTCTATGCCTTGTGTACTCCAAGGTTTGGCATCTTGCAAAGGACCTAAGAACATTTCATACATGCGCAAAGTATCAGCACCGTATTGCTGGCAGATATCATCAGGATTAACGACGTTGTGCCAACGCTTAGACATTTTACCAACCTCTGCCTGACAAATGAGTTTTCCATCTTCCAATACATATTCTGCATCTTTAAACTCAGCTGGTCTCCATGCTCTAAGTTTTTCAATATCAACAATGTTATTAGTTACTAAATTAACATCAATATGAATTGGAGTAGTTTCATATTTACTTTTCAATCCTTCTGATACAAATTTATTTTCATTATTTACTCTGTGTACTAAACATGAAATTCCCTGTATCATTCCCTGATTCACCAATTTCTTAAACGGCTCTTCAAAAGGCACCTTCCCAATGTCTTTTAAAAATTTACACCAAAACCTAGCATATAATAAATGCCCCACAGCATGCTCGCTACCGCCAATATATAAATCAATATTTTGCCAATAATCTACCGCCTCTTTACTTACAAATTCCTTTGTATTTCGAGGGTCCATGTAACGCAAATAATACCATGATGAACCTGCCCAACCTGGCATGGTCGTGGTTTCTAAAGGATATCCTTTGTAGCTCCAATTGGCAGCGCGCGCCAATGGTGGCTCACCTGTTTCCGTTGGCAAGAACTTATCTACAGCTGGCAATATAATTTGATCTAAGTCTTGTTCATCTACCGCAAAAGGAATTTCATCTTTATAATAAATTGGAATCGGCTCGCCCCAATAACGCTGACGACCAAATACAGCATTGCGCAAACGGTAATTGGTTTTACCTTGGCCCAATCCTTCTGCTTCAATTTTTTCAATCGCTTTTTTTACTGCCACTTTTACTTCCATTCCATTCAAAAAATCTGAGTTAATCAATTGGCCCTCTTTGGCATCATAAGATTCTAACTCAATATTTCCGCCTTCCACCACTTGAGGAATCGGTAAATTAAAATGTTTGGCAAATGCATAATCGCGACTATCATGGGCCGGCACTGCCATGACAGCACCTGTACCATAACCAGCTAAAACATAATCTCCAATCCAAATTGGTATAGGCGCACCAGTAAATGGATGCACCGCGTAAGCCCCAGTAAATTGACCGCTAATGGTTTTGACATCGGCCATGCGCTCGCGTTCACTGCGATTTTTCGAGGCAGTTACATAAGCATCAACTGCTGCTTTACAGTCTTGTGTTGTTATCTGTGCTACCAATTCATGCTCGGGCGCAAGGGTTAAAAACGAAACGCCGAAGATGGTGTCTGGGCGTGTGGTGAATACTTCGATGTGTGGGTTGACCTCATCCCCCACCCCCTTCTCCCTGGGAGAAGAGGAGGTAGATTTCGTTTTTTTTATAATATCCCTTAATCTTGATAACACGCCTTCTAAATCAGCATTTACCTCCTCATTGGTGAAGCGAATAATTGCAAATCCGTGGTCGTTTAAAATACCTGTTCGTATTTCATCAGAAATTTTATTTTCTTCCAAACTATGAATCAAACCATCTATTTCAATAATTAATTTCAATTCAAAAGAAACAAAATCCGCAATAAATCTATCAATAATATGCTGCCTTCTGAATTTTACATTCTCAACTTGTCTGTCGCGAATATTTTGCCAAATAATATCTTCTGAAAAAGTTTGATTCTTTCTGTTTTCAAGTGCAAATTCTTTTAGCCTAGCATAGATTTTCTTATCTGCTGTAACAAACCAAAGGTCCTCATCATCACCTTGCTTCTCTATAGCCGAGATGCGTTCCCCTCTCCCTTGTAGAGGGGCTAGGGGTGAGGTCAACAAAAACCGCAACGATGTTCCCTCGCTCTTGCCGATCCAATTTCTTTGTGCCTCTTTGATACTATCCGTCCAATCGAGGGTATCCAATCCTTGTAATAATCTTTCTGCATAAGCAGAGATTCTTAAACTCCATTGCGTCATTAATTTTCTTTCAACCAGATAACCACCGCGTTCGCTCACGCCATCCTTCACCTCATCATTCGCCAATACAGTGCCCAACTCTGGACACCAATTCACCATGGTTTCACTTAAAAAAGCCAAACGGTAATTTAACAATATTTTCTGTTGTTCCTTTTCTGAATAGGCCTTCCATTGGGCTGCATCAAACAAAACTGTTTCTTCGCAAGCGGCTTGAATACCCTTGTTACCAATCGTTTCAAAAGTTTTAATCAATTCAGAAATAGGCTCGGCTTTATCACTTTGTTTATTGTACCACGCATTAAACAATTGCAAAAATATCCATTGGGTCCAACGGTAATAATCGGGGTTAGTTGTGCGCACCTCACGACTCCAATCAAAAGAAAAACCAATATTATCTAATTGTTCGCGATACCGCTTAATATTTTCTTCAGTAGTAATGGCGGGGTGTTGACCAGTTTGAATAGCATACTGCTCTGCAGGTAAACCAAATGCATCGTAACCCATTGGGTGTAATACATTAAAACCATTGTGGCGCTTGTATCTAGATACAATGTCACTGGCAATGTAACCTAAGGGATGCCCTACATGCAAACCGGCCCCGCTTGGATAAGGGAACATGTCTAGCACATAGTATTTCGGCAGTTTGCTATTATTCTCGGCTTTGAATGTTTGATTTTCAGCCCAAAACTTTTGCCAGTTTTTCTCTATGGTATTAAAATGATAAGACGCCATGGTAAATTTAGGGAGCAAAAATATTGAAAAGAAATCAGCTAACCATAGCAATGGCCTAAATTAGCTAATAAGAAAAACCCGAGCGTCTAAAATGCTACTTTACCGATAGATAACCCTATAAATTGTGGATACTATCCCGTTTTAATTTTTGTTTAAACCCAACTACTACACTAACTTGCACCCTTCAATTTGAGCAATAACAATACATACAAAAAGCGTACTTCCTTTTGGCCCACTATCATCAGCATGTCGTTGGTATTATTTATTGTAGGCCTTATAGGCATCATCAGTATTTTTGCCAATCACCTTTCTTCATACTACAGAAATAATTTCGAAGTATTCGTATTTTTTAATGCCGATACCGATGCGCAAACTGCTCAAAAAACAGAAACTGAAATCAAAAAGCTTAGTTATGTTAAGGCCTCTTTATTTGTAGATAAAGAAATTGCCGCGCGTAAAGAAATTGGGCGTACTGGCAACGATTTTATTAAAACATTAGGATATAATCCATTTCCTCATAGTTTGGAATTGCATTTGAATTCAGATGCGGCAGATGAGAAAACCATGGGTGATATAGAAAAGAAGTTACGTCAATTTCCGCAAGTCGATGATGTCGTTTTTGCCAAAGATGATTTTGGCCATAACTTGCTTACACAAATCAATCAGAATTTTAAAACTATTGAGTTAATATTAGCCTCAATTGCATTTATTTTTTTAATAATTGCCATTGCCTTAATCAACAGTACCGTTCGGTTAAACATGTTTGCTCGCAGGTTTATTATTAAGAGTATGCAGTATGTAGGTGCATCAGATTGGTTTATTATTCGTCCCTTTTTAAGCATGTATTTGGTTTACTCTTTAGTCTCCACTGGCATTGCATTATCTCTTTTAGGGGGAATCGTTTATCTGACAGAAAAGGAACTTCAGTCGAATAATTGGCAATTATTTTTGCCTAAATATGGGATTTTAGCTGGAATTTTACTAGTTTTGGCAATTGTAATAATATTAATAAGTGTATTATTCTCCACCAAAAGGTATTTAAAATTAAAAATTGAGCAATTATATTAATCATGGCAACAGCAACCAATAAAGCAAAAAGCACCACTGGCAAACATTCAGATAAAAAGCCAGTAAATAATTTCATGGTGTTCAAAAAGCAGAATTATATGTTATTAGCAGCAAGTGTACTTGTATTAATAATAGGCTTTACAGTGATGGGTAGTGGCGATAATCTTCCTTTTGATGCGCCCATTAAAATTACAGTTGCTCCAATTATTGTAATCCTTGGATTCGCATTAGGCGTTTATTCTATTCTGCATACCCCAAAAGACGATCAAAAGTCTAACAACCAAGACGCACCAGTTAAGTGAGCATACTACAGGCCATTATAATAGCCATTGTAGAAGGTCTGACTGAATTCTTACCCGTTTCTTCTACAGCACACATGATTTTTACCAGTACCTTTTTAGGTATTGAAAAAGATGAATTCGTAAAAATGTTTCAGGTATCCATTCAATTTGGAGCCATATTAGCTGTTGTAGCTGTTTATTGGCGTAAGTTCCTCGACTTCTCAAACTTTTATTTTTATATTAAATTGGCTTGTGCCGTAATTCCTGCCTTGGTTCTAGGTTATTTATTTGACGACATGATTGAATCGGTGCTTGAAAAACCTATACCCATTGCCATCGTCATGGTACTTGGTGGCATTATGCTATTATTTATTGATAAATTGTTTCAAAACCCTACCATCCTTGATGAAAAAAATATTACCATACCTAAAGCAGTGACCATCGGGTTTTGGCAATGTTTGGCTATGATGCCAGGAGTTAGCCGTTCGGCTGCATCCATTATCGGAGGGATGCAACAAAAGTTAAGCAGAAAATCTGCAGCTGAATTTTCGTTTTTTTTAGCAGTGCCTACCATGTTAGCAGTAACCGCTTATTCAATCTTTCTAAAACATTGGCACTTGGCCAGTGGCGATCAGAAAGGCTATGAAATGATTACGGCTAGTAGCAATAACTTAATCTTGTTTTTCACAGGTAATTTGGTCGCATTTATTGTAGCTTTATTAGCCATTAAAGGTTTTATTGGTATTTTAAATAAACACGGATTTAAGATCTTTGGTTGGTATAGAATCATCTTAGGTCTTGCCATCTTATTCTTTTTAAGATAATTGTTTACAGATATAAACTTCTGAAAATATTAATTGCATCTAATAAATATGTTGCAATAATTATTTGGCATAACAGCCTAAGTTGAAAATTTATAGGAAGTTGCATAATCTATGAGATGACTTCAACTTGAATTTTTGGATTAAATACAAATGCATTTTATTGACTTTAAATTAACCTAAAAGTATTCAAGTTAAGGAAATTTATTCTATGCAAAAAGACAACACTTTGTTCAAAATTTTGCTAATTAAACTTTAATTATACCCTGTAAAGCTTACAATAGATTGAACTGCTTTTGATCAGTTTTTGAGGTAAATAGTTATGACCTTAGGCTTTCTATAAAATTACAAAGCGCGCTAAATGCTTGTCCCTGCAAGCAATAACTGTTTTGTCTATATAGTTATAAAATAATATAGGTTTTATCAATACTTAATTGGTTTAATTGATAAGCATAGCCAGGACATTGTACCTACTTTTGCAATTCTATAATCATTACATTACACAATTATGAAAAATTTACTCATTGGTTTTATCTTAGCATTTACCGCTATTGCAAATGCTCAAAATGGCAAAGGAGACATCGCACAATGTCCCTTTCATGCGAGCTTAAGCAGTACTGCCGACACTGCGAATAAACTCACTTCCGTTGCAGCCAAACAATCTATTCAACCGAATAAAACAACCAATGCTGACTGGTGGCCAAATCAGCTGAATCTAAATTTACTTAGACAGAATTCAGCGCTTTCTAATCCAATGGGCGCAAACTTCAATTATATCACGGCCTTCCAAAGCTTAGATTATTTCGCGTTAAAAAAAGATATCAAATCGATCTTAACTCAGTCACAAGATTGGTGGCCGGCAGATTTCGGAAACTATGGCCCATTTTTTATTAGAATGGCATGGCACAGTGCCGGCACTTACCGTTCTGCCGATGGACGCGGCGGTGCTTCGGCAGGTCAGCAGCGTTTTGCACCTCTCAATAGCTGGCCGGACAATGGCAACTTGGACAAAGCACGCAGATTATTATGGCCTATCAAACAAAAATATGGCAACAAAATATCATGGGCCGATTTAATGTTACTTACCGGTAATGTGGCGCTAGAGTCTATGGGATTTCAAACCTTTGGTTTTGCCGCTGGAAGAGCCGATGTATGGGAGCCAGAATTTGATGTGTATTGGGGTTACGAAAAAAAATGGTTAGAT
>JAQSCZ010000111.1:59274-81458 GCA_029945665.1 bacterium
AGCGTTATTCAGAAGGTCGTAAACTTGAAAATCCATTGGCTGCTGTGCAAATGGGACTCATTTATGTTAATCCTGAAGGTCCTAATGGCAATCCTGATCCTTTGGCTGCAGCTATAGATATTCGTGAAACTTTCGCAAGAATGGGTATGAATGATGAAGAAACAGTAGCGCTTATTGCTGGCGGTCACACACTCGGCAAGACACATGGCGCTGGACCTGCCTCTAATGTAGGACCAGAACCAGAATCGGCAAGTATTGAAGAACAAGGATTTGGATGGAAAAGCACCTATAAATCTGGTAAAGGTAAAGATGCCATTACCTCGGGCGTTGAAGTAACCTGGACCTCCACTCCTACACAATGGAATAATTCATTTTTTAAAATCCTTTTCAAATACGAATGGGAGTTAACCAAAAGTCCTGCAGGTGCACATCAATGGAAAGCAAAAACAACCGATCTGATCATTCCTGATGCATTCGACAGTACTAAGTCTCAATTACCAACCATGCTTACCACAGATTTATCATTGCGTTTTGATCCTGCCTACGAAAAGATATCGCGCAAATTTATGAATGACCCCAAAGCATTTGAAGATGCCTTTGCTCGCGCCTGGTTTAAACTGACGCACCGCGACTTAGGACCAACCTCATTGTATTATGGACCTGAAGTGCCAAAAGAAGCTTTAATTTGGCAAGATCCTATACCTGCATTGAACCACGCTTTGGTAGATGCAAATGAAATAACGCAATTAAAAATTAATATATTAAATGCAGGTCTAACAATCAGTGATTTGATAACAGTTGCCTGGTCTTCTGCCTCTACCTTTCGAGGTTCGGATAATAGAGGCGGTGCAAACGGTGCGCGTATTCAATTACTTCCTCAAAGAAACTGGGCGATTAACAATCCTGCACAATTAGAAAAAGTGTTATTAGCACTTAAAAAAATACAGTCTAATTTATTGACTGCTTCAAAAAAGAAAATATCAATGGCCGACTTAATTGTCTTAGGTGGTTGTGCCGCTGTTGAAAAAGCAGCTAAAGATGCTGGTATAAACGTGCAGGTGCCATTTACTCCTGGTAGAATGGATGCTTTGCAGGAACAAACTGATGTTAAAAACATGGCCGTGTTGGAACCGCTCTTTGATGGTTTCAGAAATTATTCCAAGACCCAATATTCATTCTCACCAGAAGAATTATTAATCGATAAAGCCCAACTATTAAAACTTACTGCGCCTGAAATGACCGTATTAGTTGGCGGCATGCGTGCAATGGATGCCAATTTTAACCAAAATAAAGAAGGTGTTCTAACCAAGCGTCCAGGTCTTTTGTCAAATGATTTCTTTATCAATTTATTGGATATGAATACCGTTTGGACGCCTACCTCAGAAACCAAGGAGTCCTTTGAAGGAAAAGACAGAAAAACCGGTGAATTAAAGTGGACGGCTTCGCGCGTGGATTTAATTTTTGGTTCTAATTCAGAGTTACGCGCTCTTGCTGAAGTATATGCGAGTGCTGATGCAAAAGAAAAATTTGTCACCGACTTTGTTTTGGCTTGGACCAAAGTAATGAATCTCGACCGATTTGATTTGAAAAAATAGGAATCAATATAATCTTTAAAAAGGTGCAACATTAGTTTGCACCTTTTTTATTTATCAGAAACTTAATACATTTTTCCTTTTTCTTGAAGAATTGTAAAAGCCTCATTCCAATTGGGCAATGCTTCGGCTTCGTATCCAAATGTTTTACCAGTTGCTATCCTATTAAAGGCTTTCATGGCTTTGAGATGTGGACCTTTCCTGATGAATTCCAACATTGCATCGCGACTTTCCCAAGCAGTTAATGTGCATTGATGTCCATTAATTTTTTTAACTGAACTATGCAAATTCCCTTTAGCATTTTGTGCTTGTTGAAAGGCAGGAATAGCAAGGGTCCAAAATCTAAAAAAACCAATAAGCCCTTTTGGCTTTAAGCCTGTAATTGAAACATACATCCATCAAAAATAATTAAAAAAACAAAAATCAGAATGCCAATTTTTCTTTATTTCTGAGAAAATATTCTACGCGTTCATTACCAGAACCATTTTCTGTGGTTAGTCTTTAAAAATAAAATTTCAGAGCTACGTCAAGATACCAAAACAAAAAAGAAAATCTTTGTTACCCTTATAACTAGCTATAACATAAAAGAAAATGAATACAGTAAAAAATTGATTAATAGTCATCTGGAAATGGATGCGCTATTTAGTGAGACAGCTGTATAATTCGTCATAACAACCGAATTCGATGTGTTTTGGCGAATTATAAAAACAGGGCATTGTAAAAAAGCCGCAAATTTTCGTAATGCTTTTTAATCCTGGCTCCCTTCCCGATAGCTATCGGGACTGGGCTCGAACCATCTTTACAATTTTTAATCTTTGTGTTTAGCTAATAACTTATCAGTCATTTCAGAATATTTAACTAAGTTTTCAATATATATTGCAGAGTGCATGGACTTTATATGTTTTTCGATTTTGTAAGCAGTGCCTACCATGTTAGCAGTAACCGCTTATTCAATCTTTCAAAACATTGGCACTTGGCCAGTGGCGATCAGAAAGGCTATGAAATGATTACGCCTAGTAGCAATAACTTAATCTTGTTTTCACAGGTAATTTGGTCGCATTTATTGTAGCATTATTAGCCATTAAAGGTTTTATTGGTATTTTAAATAAACACGGATTTAAGATCTTTGGTTGGTATAGAATCATTGTGGGGTTGGTGATTTTGTTTATTTTGAGGTGATTTAAAAACCTTTTTGCAGCAGCATTATTTTTCAATCACTTTCTTCCAACTCAAATAGATCATAAACTGAAACTTCCAGAATCTTTGCCAATTTAAGTCCAAGCAACATGGTGGGCGTAAATTTACCTACTTCAATTGCATAAATAGATTGTCTTGCCACACCAACCTTTTCAGCTAATTGCTCCTGAGAGTAATTTTTCAGTTGTCTATATTTCTTTAGGTGAGATTTCATTTTGACGATTGCCTTTGATTGCGAAATATACAAAGATGGAAAATTAGATTGTACACAGCAAGTAAGCTAAAAAGATTGAACATCATAACTGTGAAAAAAGTAATGCCTCCAATTAGCCAAGAAGCTACAATTAGAGCAAAAGATTGGATCAATACCGAAATAAGTAGAGATTGATGGCGTATAAAATCTATATATTCATCTTCAATAGCCCGCCTCGAGAATCCTAAAAAATATAATCCTACAATAATTAATGTAAGAGCAACATCACCTTGAAAGCTGGTCCTCAAGAATAGTTGCTCTATACCTTGAACTGCGCCCCCATTAGTAGAAAAGAAACTTAACCTGACATTCTGCAAATAAAGAATACCAAGGGTGCTGCCCAGAATAAATAATAATCCACCAATCTTATAAAATAGGCTAGGTAATAAAAATTTGTTTTTCATACTTATAAATAATTAGACGACAAATGCAATGTTTACTTTACATTTTGACAAGTTTTATTTATAATTACTTCATATTGTTTGTTACTTTACGCTGAGTTCCATTTTATTATATTCGAACGCACCCTTCGGCTTCGCTCAGGGTGCGGCATTCGGCTCCGCTCAGGGTGCGGCATTCCACTCCGCTCAGGGTGCGGTATTCCACTCCGCTCAGGGTGCGGTATTCCGCTTCGCTCAGGGTGCGCATAAGGCTGAGCTCAGGGTGCGGTGTTCGGCTTCATTAGGGTGAGAAGGGAAATAGAAAAACTTTAATCTAAGGTAATTCAGCCCGAACGAAGTCGATCTACCCTGAGCGAAGTCGATGTACCCTGAGCGAAGTCGATGTACCCTGAGCGAAGTCGAAGGGTACTCATTTCAAATTTTCATGCGATGTCTCATTTTTGCACTTTGCTAATTCATGCAACAAATCATAATTCGAATTGAACAAAGCTTCCTTTTTCTTGCGAGTCCACCTTTGCACCTGTTTCTCCCTATAGAATGCTTTATCTATTCTGTCAAATACTTCAAAATAAACTAACTCAACTGGTTGAAATTTTTTTGTATGATTCGCACCTTCCCCATTTTGATGTTGCTTAATTCTAAGTTCTAAATACTTTGTACTACCAGTGTAATAAGAACCATCTGAACATAACAGAATGTACATATATCCTCTCATAGTTTTAAAGGCAATTTAAAACAAATATTTTATATAGAGAAATATTGATTTGTATTCCGCACCCTTCGGCTCCGCTCAGGGTGCGCACGAGGCTCCGCTCAGGGTGCTATTTAACTCAGTTAATTGTTATGAAGAATTTTAATCGAAGCCGATGTACCCTGAGCGCAGCCGATGTACCCTGAGCGCAGCCGAAGGGTACATAAAAAACCCCTCGCGACTGCGAGGGGTCTTTGCTCCCTGACCTGGGCTCGAACCAGGGACCTAGTGATTAACAGTCACTCGCTCTAACCAGCTGAGCTATCAAGGAATTTCCTAAAAGGAGTGCAAATATAGAAAATTTTATTTTTTTAACAAACTATATTTTAAAATATTCAAAAATGTTTACGAAACACTAGTAAAATCAAGCTTTCTTAGCCTCCAAATACTTTATATACGAGTTCACATGGCGCTCCTTTTTTGATTCGTAGATGTCTTTTATAGTCACAAGTATACCCGTTTCCTCTACATCGCCAAAATGTGAATTAATGCATGTTGGGAATGTTTTCATCGTTGGACTGGTATTCATGTAGGCATTAAATAAGGGTGGGATATTCTCTCCAAGCTCTCTTACTTTTGTATTTAAAACATGGTGCCCTTCTTTGTAATCTAGTCCCTTCAAGGAGTCTACAAAGGCACTGGTATCGGTTTGGGGGTGAATAGGATCTTCTACAATAATCAACTGTTCATTATCTGGAAAATAATGGTGCATAAAAGCTAAAATCAAATCTCTGGCCTCGCGCTGAAAATGGGTATACATGGTTACCTTACCATAAAAATAATCCATCTCTGGATGATTAATTATCAAGGCGCCTAATCCATCCCATAAATTATCTAAACTAAATAATCCCTTCCGATTTTCTAAACTTGGTTGATACTTTGGCTGAACAAAAGAACGGCCCAATTCAATAGTTTTTAAAAAATAAAAGTCCTTCATACGTTCGCTGAATGCATATATTTCTGAGGTAGCCAAATGATAGACACCCTGATCATCGCGTGCATCAATGGTTCTGATATACCTATAACCGCCAATAATTTCGCGGTCTTGTGGTTGCCACACGATTAACTGCTGATAGGCACTCTGACCAAAATCAAATTCATCTAAATCGCAATCTTTGCCTGTTCCGCCACCCGCAGCTCTAAAAGACATTTCCCTTAAACGGCCTATTTCTTTTAATACATTTGGGGCATTGTGACAATTGACTATGTACAAATGATTATTCCCATTATTAGTGGGTCTAACAAAAACAGTTTCGTTTAACTCCTTTTCTAATAAATCTCTATCGATTGGTGCAATTATTTCCTGCATATTCCTAGATTCTTTTTAACGCTTAATTGTTACTATTTTTGTTTGAACTGATGATAGAAAGCTTCAAAATCTGCCTCAGGATTATCTTTTAATAAATAAACAAAATGGCGCATAGCATTCGCAATTCTGTGATGTTCGCCAATGTTCTTAATTAAATACGCTGGTATAGGTTTACCAAAATGAATCGTAATTGTTTTCCCTTTTTGCTTAAACATCTCCGATGGCAATAATAACATTTCGATATTCAATTTAATACCTAACATCTTACGGTATTTGGCAATGTTATAAAATCTTTTACTATTGTTTCCATCTATAAATGCGGGAATAATATCAGTTTGATATTTCACTGATTTAGTTATGTAACCTTTGTTCCATTTTAAATCAAAAATTTTGCCATTTTGCTTTCGAGAAACCATACCCGCGGGAAATATAAGGACAGCTTGATCAGAGGCAAAAAGTCTTTCAACTGCAATTAAGGAACGCTTTGCATTTGATCCATGTTTATTTACGCCCATAAACACACTTTGCAAAGGCTTAACATTCATTAAGATATCATTCACCAAAAACTTAACATCAGGACGAACCTTATTGGCTTCTATAATGTATCCCATTCCATCTAAACCACCCAAAGGATGATTGGCTGCTAAAATTACACGACCGGATTTCGGTAAAAAATGATTGTTTTTTGATGTAATTTTTACACCTATCTCATTGAAACAAGCTTGCGCAAAATCAACACCTTCCATTCCTCTGGTATTCACAATAATTCTATTCATGTCTTCCTGATGTATCAATTTTTCAAAAAAACTGAATAAAAATCCAGGAATCCACTTGGCCAGCTTAGGGTTTTTATCAAAAAAAACCTTTCTAATATTTATTAAAGGAATATCATTATTCTCACTCATTCTGCGAATATGCACAAAAATTCTATAATAAATAGAATTCAATTCATTTTCATATCAGTTTTGTGTTTTAATGTTGTCAGGAATTTTTATTTTTAGTCGCTTTTTACCCTTTGCTGTTTTGGGCTCAGGCACAAGTCCTTCATATTTCAACTCATCCATTATATACCAATTATTTTTAATCTCTAAAGCAACCGCAGAAAGCGTATATTTCTTTTTATTTTTTACTTTAATAACCCAGTGAATATAAGCGTAATTAATCCCTTGATCTTGTCCCGTTTTAAAATAAACAGTATCAAGTTCGGTATACTTCCATTCAATTCCTTGTTTGTGAATTTTCTTTATCATTCGCCCAAACTGAATTCTCAAATAATTCCACCTGGTATTGTACATCACAAATTGGGTATATTCCGTTTGATCACCAGCCATGGAGGTATCAATCATTTCTTTATAGGTAGCATAAGAATGGAAAAAAGTGCGCATACTACTAAATCGCTCCGTTCTAAATACACCATAAGCTGAGTCGGCTATCCAATCTAAACTCTTCAAACTGTCTGTATTATTTACAAAAGTGGTATCTGCTTCGTTAACCTGCGCAAATAAATTCTGAGTAAAAAGAAATATGACAAAAAAAATTAGAAATTGCTTCATAGCTATCACAAATGTAATACGTATCTAGCAATTTCAATCACTTTGAATGTTTCAGAGTGATTGAATCCATTATAAATATAAGCATTCAATGAAAGTAGTATCACCCCATCCATTTCAGCCAATCCTTCAAACTTTTAATGGCCTCCTTTATTACAAACTCTCTGAAGGCCTCATGATGACTAGGCTCGCGGGTAATTTCCAAGGCATTATAATAGCCCATTCGGCTCTCCTGACTGCCCGAAATATTAACCATTGGATATCCATTTTGATAAGCTATGAGATTCATAAGCAACCGAGAGGTGCGACCATTCCCATCTATAAAAGGATGTATAGTTACCAATTTGTAATGGATGTCTGCAGCTAATATAAGTGGATGCAATTCACTTTTCATTGTTTCATAATAACAGAATAAATCTTCCATTTGTGGCCTAATTAAATAAGGCTCCGGTGGAGAATGTTTACTGCCGCTAATTCTTAAATTTAAACCACGGTAACGCCCAGGATTTTCTTTATCAATGCGCTTTAAAACAATGGCATGTATTTGCAGTAAATTATATTCTATTAAGGCATCCTTTCCTTTTACTAAAGATAAAATAAAATCAATGGCCTCAGAATGATTAAGTGCTTCCAAATGTTCATTCAAACTCTTACCCCCAATTGTAATTCCTTTGTTCACAACCAAAGCTGTTTCTTGAAGCGTAAGCGTATTGCCTTCGATTTTATTACTTTCATAGGTGTAGTCAATTTTAAAAGCGTTCATTAAATTTTTGAGCTGTGAAACAGGTATAGGACGCTTTTTATCCAGCTTTTTTTTCAATTTATCTGCTTCTAATAACAAGGCTTCTAGGGTATGATTCTTGTTATCATTATAATTAAAATAGGATTCCGCCAATTTTAAAGCATCTAAGCCTTCATCTTCATCGGCTATTTCATAAAGAATTTTTTCTGCTAACCAAAGTGTTTTTATTTGATTTCCTTTTATTTTTAAGGCCTTTGATAATGCCTCCAACTGAATTCTATTCGGCACCCTAACGCCTTTCTCAAATTTATTAAGCACAGCAATTGCTAGCCCCGATTTTTCTGATAAGGTTGAAAGGGTTTCTTTTCTTTCAAGCCGTTTTGCTTTCAAAATATCTTTTAATTTCTCCACCCCACAAATATACTATTTTTGTCTAATATTTATAGTTATTTAATTTTTTAGACATTTTCTGTCTAATTTTAAACGCTAAAAAAGCCACAGGATTTTAATATCTCTGTGGCTTAAATATTAATTAGCTACTTCGGTCATATAAGCCTCTATTGGCAAACAAGCACAAATCAAATTTCTATCGCCGTGTGTGTTGTTTACCCTCGCAACACTTGGCCAAAATTTCTTTGCAACTACAAAAGGCAATGGAAAAGCCGCTTTATCTCTGCTGTATGAATGACTCCAACTGTCACTGCTAATTTCCATAGCGGTGTGTGGTGCATTTTTCAATACATTGTCCTCTTTACTTACCGAACCATTTTCGATTTCGGCAACCTCTTTTCTGATGGCTAACAATGTATCGCAAAAACGGTCTAACTCAATTTTACTCTCACTCTCAGTTGGCTCTATCATCAATGTACCAGCTACTGGAAAAGATAATGTTGGTGCATGGTAACCATAATCCATTAAACGTTTGGCTAAATCCTCAGCCTCAATGCCAGCACTTACTTTCAATGGGCGTGTATCCAAAATCATTTCGTGGGCACATGTTCCATTCTCACCTTGGAATAAAATTGGATAAGCATGTTCTAGTCTAGACTTAATATAATTCGCATTTAATATGGCCACTTCTGTTGCATTTCTTAAACCTTGAGCGCCCATCAATTTAATGTATATATAAGAAATTAATAAAATACTTGCGCTGCCATATGGCGCAGCAGATATTGCCGTTATGGCTTTTTCACCACCAGTTTTCACTAAAACATGACCTGGCAAGAATGGCACTAAATGACCTGCGACACCAATTGGGCCCATTCCAGGTCCACCACCACCATGCGGAATACAGAAAGTTTTATGTAAATTTAAATGGCAAACATCAGCTCCAATTAAACCTGGACTTGTTAATCCAACTTGTGCGTTCATATTGGCTCCATCCATGTATACTTGTCCGCCATGCTCATGTATAATATCCGTAATTTCTTTAATCTCACCATCAAAAACACCGTATGTTGAAGGGTAAGTAACCATCAATACCGCTAAATTTTCTTTGTATTGAACAGATTTTGTTACTAAGTCATTCATATCGATATGTCCATTCGGTAAATTTTTAACGATGACTATTTGCATACCTGCCATTGCTGCACTTGCAGGATTAGTTCCATGTGCTGATTCAGGAATCAAAGCAACGTTTCTATGACCTTGTCCAATATCATTTAAATAAGCTCTGATAACCATTAAACCTGCATACTCACCTTGTGCCCCAGAGTTTGGCTGTAAACTCATGCCTGCAAAACCTGTTATAACTTGTAAATCTTTAGAAAGCTCATTTAGAATTTCCATGTAACCTGCTACCTGATTGGTCGGCACAAATGGATGTATTTGGTTAAACTCAGGCCAAGTTACTGGAATCATCTCAGTGGTAGCATTCAATTTCATTGTGCAACTGCCCAACGATATCATGCTATGGCACAACGATAAATCTTTGCCTTCTAATAATTTGATATAACGCAACATTTCATGCTCGCTATGGTAATTATTGAATACAGGATGGGTCATATAATTGCTTACACGCACGAACTCAGCAGGCCAAGTTAGTTCTTGATTATTTGCCAATTGCTCAATAGCGGTTAGCTCTATTGTCTTACCAGCAACTGTAGCAAAACATTTTACAATATGATATAAATCGACAACCTCGGTTGTTTCATCAATTGCAATACTTATGTTTCCATTGCTAAAATAACGGAAATTTAATTGATTCTTCTCTGCTTCAAACCTTATGGCATCGGATAAACCATTGGACGCAACACAAATTGTATCGAAGAAATTTTGGTTCTGTTGCGCATAGCCCAACCCTTTCAAAGCTGCTTCTAATGCTTTGGTTAAACCATGCACTTTTGATGCGATGCTTTTTACACCTTGAGGACCATGATAAACACCATACATACCTGCCATAATTGACAACAATACTTGTGCAGTACAAATATTACTAGTTGCATTTTGTCTGCGAATGTGCTGCTCTCTGGTTTGCAAAGCCATTCTTAAGGCTTTGTTGCCATGTCTATCAATACTTACCCCTATAATTCTACCAGGAATCTGACGTTTATACTCATCTTTTGTTGCAAAGAATCCAGCATGAGGACCACCATAACCAAGTGGTACACCGAAACGTTGCGAGTTGCCTATCACACAATCTGCACCCCATTCACCTGGAGGTGTCAACATTGTTAATGACAATAAATCAGCTGCAACACACACCATAGCTCCGGCTGCATGAGCTTGCTCTGTATAGGTTTTATAATTTTCAATACTGCCTTCGTTATTTGGATATTGAACAAATGCACCAAAGAAATCACTGGTGAAAGTAAATGTTTTATAGTCGCCAAAAACCAATTCTACACCTATTGGGGTCGCTCTAGTTTTTAAAATATCAATGGTTTGAGGGTAACTGTTTTGATCAACAAAAAATTTCAAGGCATGGTCATGTTTGTGAACCGATCTAAACATAGCCATTGCTTCTGCAGCAGCAGTTCCTTCATCTAACAAACTTGCATTAGCAATAGGCAAACCAGTAAGATCAATAATCATTGTTTGATAGTTTAACAAAGCCTCTAAACGACCCTGCGCTATCTCAGCCTGATAAGGTGTATACTGCGTGTACCATCCTGGATTTTCCATAATGTTTCTCAAAATCACGCCAGGCGTGTAACAATTATAATAACCAGTACCAATATATGATTTGTAAATTTTATTCTTAGAAGCTACTTTTTTAAGATTCTGTAAGAGTTGCTGCTCACCAACAGCAGGCTTTATATCCATTTCACCTTGCATACGGATGTCCGATGGCACGGTTTTATTAATTAATTCATCAATAGAAGACATGCCAATGACTTTCAACATAGCATCTATATCTTCTTGAGCTACAGCGCCATTATGGCGGTTAACGAAGTGGTCGGTTTGACCGGTATAAAGTTTCATTAAAATTAAGTTAAAAAATGTGGTGCAAAGGTAAGATAATTTTAAGAATTTTTATTGGATTCTATGTAACATGATTGATATCAAGTTAAAAAAGATTTGAACCAATAGGCACTTTGTTTCATTGTCCTTTGCTTTGTAATAAAATCAATGTGTACTAATCCAAACCGAGGGTGATATCCTTCGGCCCATTCAAAATTATCGATTAGCGACCAAGCAAAATAACCTCTCAGGTCAACTCCTTCCTCCATCGCCCTGCTAACTTGTTCTAAATGCTTTTCAAAATATTCAATTCTCCTTTGATCGTTTACAACACCTCCAACCATCTCGTCCTTCAAAGCCATTCCATTCTCAGTAATTATTAACGGGATACTTGTATTATAGGCCGCTATTTTTTTTAGTACATGATAAATGGATGGTGGATACACTTCCCAATTCATCGCTGTAAGCTGCTTGGTGCGCTGTTGTGCAGGTACCTGCTTAATTTTCAAGAGCGGGTTTAAAGGATTCCATTTGAACACCTCTCTGGTATAGGTTTGAATACCTATAAAATCAAGCGGAACGCCCAAATTGGCAGCATCTTCTATCCTGGTGTGCTTTTCAATTTGTTTCAAAATATTCAGTTCCTCCCTGGGGTAACCCAAACCAATAATAGGTTCGAAAAACAAGCGATTGATAAGCAAATCAGCAATGGAAGCAGCCTGTGTATTGCGCTTTTGATCATCTATACTTTCAATATGGGTAAATGAAAAAGTAGAACCCACCTGCAATTGCGGATTAATTTTTTTGATTAATCGATAGATATGACCAATGCATAAATTGGCGTGATGCATGGCTTTGAAGAAATTATCGAATCCTCTCTTTCCCGGTGCGTGGATACCAAAAAAATAACCAGCGCCAACAAATACCGAAGGTTCATTTAACACCATCCAATATTTTACTTGTTTAAAATAGGTCACACAAACCTCGGCATACAAAGCAAACCAATCTAAAATGGCTCTGTTGGTCCACCCCCCTTTTTTTTCTAATACCGCTGGCAAATCCCAATGATAAAGGGTCACCCATGGCTCAATTTCAGAATCGATACAATATTGAATGACCTCCTGATAAAATGCTATGCCTTGTAAATTGATGGTTTCCCCATCGGGCAAAATTCGGCTCCAAGCAATGCTGAATCTGAAATGCTTAAAACCCATTGATTTTAATAAATCAATATCTGTTTTAAAGTGAATATAAAAATCTGATGAATAATTTAAATGTTGCCTATTTTTAATTTTAAACTTTGAAGTAAAAAAGCCCTTTTGTGCTTGACAAAATTCATCCCAAATGGACATACCCTTACCATCTGCTAATGCTGCAGATTCGGTTTGAGCTGCAGAAATAGCCGCACCCCATATAAATGTTTCCCCAAAGTCTTCTGATTTCAATAGTTCAAACTACACAAAAATAGCAATGCAATATGGCAGTTTTTATCTTCTGAAACAATGACTAATTGATTTTAAAAACAATTCACACATCAGCATGAATATTACAATTAATATACTTTTCATATGGAATTCAAATTTATGTGCCATAAGTTAATTCAAAATTAAATTGATATGATATTTACATATGCATCAGGTTGAGAAATTACAAACTGAGCAACTAATAATTGGCCTCTATTCTATCTCCATAACAAAAAATTAATTCCAGCACTTAAGTTATAGCTTTCGTATTCATAAGTATGATTAAGCGCGTATACATAGCCCCCATTGATGTATGCTTGAATCTTTTTTGTTGTATATAAATAAACACCCAATTGAGGCATTCCAAATAAAGAAGCACCAAGTGCATTTTGATTAATCCCTCCAATCTCTAAACCAAAATATGGCACTAAATAATTCCTAGTTATTTTATTTTCAAAAGAAAAGTTTGCACCTATAGAATACACTAAAATTTTACCGATACTTTTTTTATTACTCTTTAAAATACCAACTCGTCCGTATACATTAAGGTAACTAGGTCCTTTTGCATTTCTATTGTATTTTGAATAAAATACAAATTTAGGAGTGAAGCCACTAAACACACCAAAACTGTCTTTCATAACTGGAGTCATCTGGTTGTAGGTTAACCCAGGCATGAAATAATTCTCCCAATTCTTTTTTTTATAGTAACCATAAGGTTGATTATACTTACTATTATTTCTGTATACTTTAATCTTAATAGTATTTGAATATTTCATTTGTTTTCTAATACTTTCCTTATCCTTATTTTTTTGAGCTATTTTAGAATAAAGTGAATTCAACTCTCTATTAATTCTCTCGTAATTTTTACTTACGGGACTCATGGTATCAAGCGTCTTCAAATAATTGATTTTATTTATTTCGCAAAGCTTCAACTCTTCATTTATACGCAATGTATCTTTTGTTACCTCTTCATTGAATTGATTAGAATCAATAATAGTAACATAAGTTGTTAACTCTGATTTAAACATCGAGAAGCCTTGTTCATCTGTTTTGATGGAAAATTCGCGCACAAAGACTTGATTACTCGTATTGGTTCTATTTTCATTTAATTGGGAGTTCGACTTATTTACTAAATCCAAAATGCTTTGACAATATTTCTCATAATTATTCTTGCCATCAATATTAATGGTAAATTTTTTTGTAAAAATTATCTGCCCGCATAGCGATGTAAATTCAAACAATAAAATATAAACTATAATAACTTTAATACACCATCGGATTTTTATGACCATCATACAAATATAACTCAACAATTAATATAACAAAAAAAGACCTGAAGTATTATCAGGTCTTTTTATATTTACTTTGATACCAAAGGTCTAGGTATTAATTTCTAAACACTATCTCATTGTTGAATGAATCAACAATAATGGTAGATTCCTTTTTAATTTCATTACTCAATATTTTTTTCGACAACTCATTCAATACTTTCTTTTGCAAAACACGTTTCAATGGTCGAGCACCAAACTGTGGATCATAGCCCAATTGACCTAACCAATCTGCGGCCTCTTCTGTAATTTCAATTTTGAAACCTGCCTCCTCCAATTGCTTAGTAATACCCACCAATTGTATCTTAACAATTTGATGAATGTTCTCGCGTGTTAAAGGTTCAAACATTAATATCTCATCTATTCTATTTAAGAACTCCGGACGGATGGTGTTTTTCAATAATTGATACACCTCACTTTTTGTTTTAGCCAAAACTTCATCTCTATTGGCATCAGTCATTTCTTCGAAATTATCTTGAATAATATGCGACCCAATATTGCTGGTCATTATAACAATCGTATTTTTAAAGTTGGCTGTACGGCCTTTGTTATCTGTTAATCTGCCATCATCTAATACTTGTAACAAAATATTAAAAACATCAGGATGCGCTTTCTCAATCTCATCTAAAAGTATTACTGAATAAGGTCTTCTTCTTACTGCTTCTGTCAATTGTCCGCCTTCATCATAACCCACATATCCCGGAGGTGCTCCAATTAATCTACTCACTGTGTGCTTCTCTTGGTATTCACTCATATCAATTCTTACCAAGGCATTGTCATCATTGAACAGAAATGAAGCAAGCGCTTTAGCCAATTCTGTTTTACCAACACCTGTAGTGCCTAAAAATATAAATGATCCAATGGGGCGTTTAGGATCTTGCAAGCCCGCACGACTTCTCCTTACAGCATCCGAAATGGCTGCTATGGCTTCTTCCTGACCAACCACTCGTTTGTGTAATTCGTCTTCTAAATGCACTAATTTTTCGCGTTCGCTTTGCAACATTCTATTTACAGGTATGCCTGTCCATTTGCTCACTACTTCGGCAATATCTTCAGCATCTACTTCTTCTTTCACCATGGGCTTATCACCCTGTACCTCTATCAATTTAGTTTGCAATTTTGAAACCTCTTCTTCTGCTTCCTTTATTTTACCATAACGCAACTCAGCCACCTTACCAAAATCACCATTGCGTTCGGCCTGATCGGCTTCGTTCTTATATTTTTCAATATCTCCCTTTCGCACTTGTATTTTTTCTACAACGTCTTTCTCACTTCTCCAACGGGCATTAATGGTAGTGCGCTCCTCATTCAAATTGGCCAATTCAGAATTCAATTTGCTCAGTTTTTCTTTGTCATTTTCTTTCTTAATGGCTTCCTTCTCAATTTCCAACTGCATAATTCTGCGATTCAATTCATCCAGCTCTTGTGGCAATGAATCAATCTCTATTCGCAATTTAGAAGCCGCCTCGTCTAATAAATCAATGGCCTTATCTGGCAAGAAACGATCGGAAATATAACGGCTCGAAAGCTCTACTGCATTAATAATGGCTTCATCTTTTATTTGTACTTTATGGTGGGTTTCATACCGCTCTTTCAATCCTCTTAAAATTGAAATTGCATCCTGTTCGCTAGGTTCTTCAACCATTACTTTTTGAAAACGCCTTTCTAATGCCTTATCATTCTCAATGTATTTTTGGTATTCGGCCAGTGTTGTGGCACCTATAGCTTTAAGTTCACCACGCGCCAAAGCAGGTTTTAAAATATTAGCTGCATCCATCGCTCCTTCACTTTTTCCTGCACCAACAAGGGTATGTATTTCGTCTATAAACAAAACGATTTCACCATTGCTTTTTATCACTTCATTCACCACCGCTTTTAAGCGTTCTTCGAACTCACCTTTGTATTTCGCCCCGGCAATTAATGCACCCATATCTAAGCTAAAAACTGTTTTAGATTTTAAATTCTCAGGCACATCTCCTTGCACTATTCTTCGCGCCAATCCTTCGGCAATGGCAGTTTTCCCAACGCCAGGTTCACCTATTAATATTGGATTATTTTTTGTTCTTCTGCTTAATATCTGAAGTACTCTTCTAATTTCGTCATCTCTACCTATTACTGGATCTAATTTACCTGAGGAGGCCAATTCATTAAGATTAAAACCATATTTTTTCAAAGCATTGTATTGCTCGCCACCACTTTGAGAATTAATAGTGCTATTGCCCCTTAAATCTTTAATTGCTTTTTTCGCATCGGCCAATTTTACACCCGCATCTTTTAATATATTGCCTATGCTGTCGTTGTTCGAGAGCAAGGCTATTATTAGATGCTCTATTGAAACATATTCATCGCCAAATTCTTTCATGAGTTTTTCTGCACTCATTAAAGTTGTATTAAGCGTAGGTGATATAAATTGATTATTTTGATCGCCCGTTACTTTCGGAAACCCTGCAATTACAGCGTCTACAGCCGCGATCGCTCTGTTAATATTAGCGCCTGTTTTATTAAAAATAAACGAGATAACTTCCTCGTCATTCTCAAAAATACTTTTCATTAGGTGGGCGTTTTCTATACTTGGATTACCATTTTCAAAAGCTAGTTGTTGTGCTTGCTGCACACATTCCTGTGCCTTAATTGTAAATTTATTAATATTCATACTGTTTTGTTAAGTGTTATTAAAACTCAATTTACTAAATGGTCTATATATTGAGTGTATTTTGACTAAAAAGAAAATTTCGATTTCCATTAACAAGCCGCAAATCAAAATCCAAACACAAATATCGGCTAATTCGTCAGCAATAACGGCCATTTTGCTATATTTTTCCTAAAGTTTTTAAATAATTAAGCAATAGTGTCTGAACCTATAAAATTCTTTTAAACTGAGACACAATAATTGCACACTTATTGCATTTATATAATAACAGCAAGTGAAATTTATTAAAAAGCTAATATTGCCCTTTTCTCTTACACTTATCTTAATGAGTGTTACAACGGTTACAAAAGTTTTGTGGCAGGAGAACAAACCATTAACTAAACAGCATTTTAGAGGACCAGTGGATACTAAGTCTAAATTCATGTCTAACACCAATACAACTTTAAACATCCGAATTGTTAAGCAAAAAGGTGTAACAACAGAAGTAACTACTTTTTTTGATCCAACTAAGTCATGGATAAAGCCAACTGCAACGATGGAGGTACTTAAACACGAGCAATTGCACTTTGATATTACTGAAATATATGCGCGTGAATTGCGAAAAAAAATAAAAATGCTACAAAAAAGCTCAGTTGATGTTGATGTTTTAAATGCGGAAATCAAATTAGCTTTCAAGCAATATGCCAGATTAATGGAGAAAGAACAATATCGATACGACCATGAAACCAATCACTCTATTATTGTAGATATGCAAAAAAAATGGTCTGATAGTGTGGCTATTCGACTTAATAATCTTAGAGATTTTAAGAACTAATATGAATCATTCTGATTCATTTTAATGTAATAATTTTATTTTTTTTTCAAAATCCATTATTTTATCAATAGCTTTGTTAAACCAATAACAAAATTAAAGGGCCCTAATATAATATTTATAGAATAGTTTAAATATCAATAAATCGATTATTTTTGCAATCCTTTACAAAAACACAGATCCAAAAATCTTATTAGAATGAGCGAGACAGACCAAACTTTAAATGATGCATTGACCAATGTCCATAAAGAACATGCATTAGAAGCTGCGATTACAACCCTTGAGAAAAAAGGCGATAGCGAAGAACACGATGAGTTCGCTGAGGTGACTGAAGAGGAAGAAAAAAGGGATACCACCGATTATTCTGCATATACCAAAGCTGATTTTGTTAAAAAAGCAGAAGAATTGGTATTTAACACAAACTTAAAGGAAGGTCATGATATTTTTAAAAAAATAAGGGTACTTTTCGACGATGCAATCAAAGCTGAAAGGGTTATCCAAATTAAGGATTGGGCCGATGCTGGCAATGAAGTACGCGAATTTAAGCCTCCTTATGACGAACAAAAAGAAGCATTTTACAAAGCCTATACAAAATTCTTAGAAAAAAGAGCCGAAGAAAAAAAGTTGGCTGAAGATGAGAAAAAGAAAAATCTGAATGCTAAAAAAAGTATCATTGAAAAATTAAAAGTAATAACATCAAATGATGAGACAGAAAAAGCATTTGATGAGGTAAGAGAATTACAAAAACAATGGCGCCAAATTAGAACTGTTCCACGCGAACACATGCAAGACTTATGGGACAACTACCGTTTCTTGCTCGAAAAATTCTATGACAACCATACCATCAACAATGAATTGAAGGAATTGGATAGAGAGAAAAACTTGGAGGCAAAAATTGATTTAATTAAAAAAGTAGCTGCTTTACACGAAGAAAAATCAATTAAAAAAACTTACATCCTTTTAAATAAATACCACGAAGATTTTAAAAATACTGGACCAGTCAATGGAAAAGATGTTTCAGAAGAAATATGGAAGCTTTTTAAAGAAGCCTCAGATAAAGTATTAAATGAAAAAAGAGCGGTGCTTGATGAAATCAAAGCAAAACGAACAGATAACCTTGAACTAAAGAAGGTTTTATGCGAAAAAATTGAGTTAATCAATCAAATGCCCATTGAAAATGCTAAACAATGGAAAGTAAAATCAGAAGAAATAACCCTAATTTTTAATGAATGGAAGACCATTGGCCCAGTACCCGAAAGTGTAAACGACCAAATTTGGAAAAGGTTCAGAGATGCTCAAAATAGCTTTAACCAACATAAGAAAGCATTCTTTGATAAATTAAACAGTGGCAGAGAAGATAATCTAAAAGCTAAATTAGCACTTTGCGAACAAGTAGAAAAATTAATTGATCATCCACAGTTTGATATTACTTCTAAAAAGATAATCGCACTTCAAGAACAGTGGAAAGGAATTGGACCAGTTCCAGATAAAATGAATGATGTTATTTGGTCGCGTTTTAGAGCAGCATGCGATGCTTTCTTCAGTAAAAAAGATGTTTTCTACAAAGAAAAAAATGCCGGTGAAAAAGAAAATCAAATTGCCAAAGAAGCCATTGTAAAAGCTGTCAATGAATTGATGGAAAACAATGATAGCAATGCAGTTTTTCAATCTTTACGTAAATTACAACAGGATTGGATGAGCATTGGCTATGTGCCAATGAAGGTAAAAAATGATTTGCAAAACAACTACAACAAGGCTGTCGACGCTATTTACAAAAAACATAAGCAAGCAGCAGATGAGAACAAGCAATTCAGAATGAAAGAGCATTATGAAATGTTGGCTTCTGCGCCCAATGGCGACGATAAATTGAAATACGAAGAACGCCAGTTGAATGATAAATTGAAAATGTTACGTGATGATGTTGAAACATTAAAAAACAATGTTGAATTCTTTGCAAAATCGAAAAATGCAGATGCTTTTAAACTGCAAATTGAGCAAAAAATAGAAACAGCTAATGTTCAAATTACCAAACTATCAGATGAATTGAAAGTACTTCGCTCATATAAAAAAACCAACGCTAGATATTAATACATCACCTAATTCTCATGTTCAAGCGACTGCAATTAGCGATTGATTATCTTCTTTATTTTTTTACTTCCGATACCCAATACGATGTCCATTCTCCATTTGTTTTCGATTTTGTTAATCAAGTTTTAAGGGCTAGAAAAAACAAACCTGCCTATCACTCCATAGAATTAATTCGCACGAATATGTTGCGGAGTAATGTCCTCATCGAGGTTTTGCCTTTAGGCGCAAAAACAAATGGCAAAACTGAATACATCCCTTTAAAAACGCTCGTTAATAGAACGTCCAAATCCGCTAAGTATGGTGAATTATTAGAACGTGTTTGCGATTATTTTCAACCCCAATATGCTTTGGAGATTGGAAGCTCGTTAGGCATAAGCACACTATACCAAGCCAGTGGAATACACAATGGTTACCTAATTAGCCTCGAAGGCAATCCGAAAAGTGTTGAAATTGCCCAACATAATATTGAATCCTTAGGTTTCCAACATGTGCAACTTGGCTTGGGCCTTTTCGATGACACCTTGCCCAAGGTTATAGAACAAGTACCTCAATTGGATTATGTATTCTTTGACGGAAATCACAGCTTAGAAGCCACCTTACGCTATTTCGAGTGGTGCCTTACCAAGGCGCATACTAACAGTGTATTTATTTTTGACGACATTCGTTGGAGCGAAGAAATGAATAGGGCTTGGCAAAAAATAAAAAACCATCCCAAGGTTACTGTCAGTTTGGACTTATTTTTTATGGGAATTGTTTTTTTCAGAACAGAACAAGCAAAAGAACATTTTACTTTGCGATTTTAAATGGTAGAAAGATTCAATATTAAAAAATGGTTTTGGAAACTTCCACCAGTAAGACGGGTGGTCATATTTTTAGATAATATTTACCCTCCAGGCTTTCAAGGTGCATCTTTATTTTCTGTATTTCAGTTTTTCTTTAAGGGGATTATTAGTCCCAAGTTTAATTTATATGCAGGTTCTCTTTCATGGAATTTCTTTTTAGCTATTTTCCCATCGTTAATCTTTCTATTTACCCTAATTGCCTACCTTCCAATAAATGGTCTTCAAAAGGCTATTATGGAGCAGATCGACCTAGTTCTGCCCAAGGATTCATATAAAGTTATTAAATTAACCATCACAGATATTGTCAAACACAAACGTTCTGGTCTATTATCAGTAGGTTTCCTTTCGGCGCTATATTTTGCAAGCAATGGTGTGTTTTCTATGATGTTAGCATTTGATAGTAACTTCAATGAAGAAGAAAAGAAGAAGCGTAATTTCTTTCAAAAACGCGGTATGTCCATTCTTTTAAGCCTTTACATTACAACTTTAATATTCCTTTCTATGGGTGTATTAATTACCAGTTCTTTGTCCTCTAATTATATTATTAAGCATCATTGGCTCAATAAATCTGTAATGCTGTTCATAGTGAGTGTTGTGCAGTTTATTACACTTTCAGCTCTTGTTTTTTTTATCATGAGTTCCCTTTATTATTTTGGGCATTCGGCCAAAAAAAAATGGCGTTTCTTTTCACCTGGCGCTACCGTAGCCACTGTGTTGTCAATTGTTGCTACCTATTTATTTACAAGCTATGTCGATGGATTTAACAGTTACAATAAACTATATGGGAGTATTGGAGCCATCATCGTCATGATGTTATTGATTTATTTCAACACATTATGCGTTCTGGTTGGATTTGAATTAAATAAAAGCATAGAAACAGTTGTTAAAATAACCCAGGTAAAACGCAAGCAAGAAAACAGGTTCCTCAATTAGGAATTGTTGTTATGGCTCGCTCCACATAACATTTCACAAGTTTTTACATTTAAAATTGGGTATTTACAATAAATTATTTATTTTTGCACCCCTTAAGCATAACCGGAGAAATGGCAGAGCGGTTGAATGCGGCAGTCTTGAAAACTGTTTTAGTGTAAGCTAACGGGGGTTCGAATCCCTCTTTCTCCGCCAAATCAAACAATACCCGCCCATAAGGCGGGTATTGTTTTTTTCAGCCAGGCACATCAAATGCCCCGCATTTGAATGTGACAGGATGAAAAAAACAATATAAAATTGCCTTAGCAATTTTATTGTTTCATTTGAAGCCCTCTCCGCCAAGGGATCACGCAGTAATCCCTTTATAATTATTAGTATCTACAAATATTGCAAAGGCTTTAAACACCCGCATATGAATGCGACAGGATGAAAAAAACAATATAAAATTGCCTTAGCAATTTTATGGTTTCATTTGAAGCCCTCCGCCTTAGGCGGATCACGCAGTAATCCCATTATGATGTTAGTATCTACAGATATTGCGAAGGCTTTAAACACTCGCATTTGAATGTGACAGGATGAAAAAAACAATATAAAATTGCCTTAGCAATTTTATTGTTTCATTTGAAGCCCTCCGCCTTAGGCGGATCACGCAGTATTCCCTTTATAATTATTAGTTTCTACAAATATTGCAAAGGCTTTAAACACCCGCATTTGAATGTGACCGGATGAAAAAAAACAATATAAAATTGCCTTAGCAATTTTATTGTTTCATTTGAAGCCCTCCGCCTTAGGCGGATCATGCTAATAATCCCTAATTATCTGTCGGAAAACCTCAATCCAATTGTGCAACCAAGTACAAATATATCTTTGGTTAC
>JAQSCZ010000112.1 GCA_029945665.1 bacterium
CGAATATTTCTATTAACTTAATATCGATAGTCTTTGAGAAGTGGATATTGCCACCATTAACCATTACCAACCATTTTAATGTTTTAAATAATATCTGATAGTTAACCATCAATATAATTGTGAGCGATACAAACAATTACAACCTTTCAGAAGTATTGACTACCACAACGGATAAAACTTTAAAGGAAATTAGAGTATCCTTGATAATACTTTTGTAATAATAAGTCAAGGTATAAAGTATATCACTTATTAGCGAATGATTAGTATGTGGGGGTTTGAAGATGATTTATTCGATACTGATTATAGTAGAAAGTAATAATTTTATAGTCTGAAATAATCATTTTATAAAAGCAGTAGTTAGTTGCAACCATTTTTATAGTTATAAACTATCATTTTCATTTATTTAATATTATTGTTTTTGTTATAATAATCATGATAATTGAATGCAATAATTTTAAGTGGCAAGTTTCAAACATGAGATGGTCGTTTGATTTTGAGGTGAAATTGATTTTTATCAGCTATAAGGCTCAATTATTATGCCAAATAGAAATAAATTCTATTTAGGAATTGTGGCTATTTCTATGTACATTTGATTATATTTTAGTGTTTTATATTTGTAATTCAATTAAACAAATTTCATATCATGAAACAAACATTACAAAATTTTGTAAGGTACAAAAAAGCCGTGCCTCAACTAACACGACAATGCAGCAATGCACTACTTTATCACTCTAACCTTTTGAAAACATTACTTCTATTTATTATGTTTTCATTTTTTAAATTAGGATTCTCTCAACCACCGCCACTTGTTGTGAGTGTGGGCGCAACTTGGAATAGTACACCTCCATCAGGATATGAATATGGTATGCTTATTTATGATAATGTAACTTTAGTAATTGATGGCATAACCTTATTAATGGAGGATAACGCTATGATAGAACTATTCAAAGGGGCTCATATAAAGCTTATCAACGGAGCAACAATAACATCTAGAGATCCAAGTTCATTCACATGGTATGGTATATATATGGAAGGTGAGCCTAGATGGCCTCAATATGACAAGGATGGTGTTAATCAGGGGGTTCCTGATCAGACAATTAAAGGAAGTACTAGTGCATTTGACGGGGTATTATTTGAACCTCAGACGTCCTTAATTATGAATAATAGTAATATCAGCTATGCGTTTCGAGGAGTGGAAAGTTATCAAGGGGGTACGGTTAGGATTTCAAATAACTCAAGGTTCGATAATTGCATAACAGCAGTTATTTTGAGAGATTATTACAATCCGCAAAATTGGGATGCGAATGCGAGTTATCTGATGAATTCGACATTTCAATGGGACGATATGACATGGATGTCTGGTGGCGTTCAAGGAGAAATGATATTATTAGATCATGTTAGCGGTGTTAGTATTGGAGGGGTTACTATTGAAAATAACCTTTTTGTTACAGAATGTAATAGGGGGCAAGGCATTAAGGCTGTAAATTCAGGTTTTTCTGTCACTAATGGAGGGGATCGCTTTTGTACGGAAACTACTGGCATGCAATGCGAAACCGTTCCCTGTAATGCTGGTGCTCCTACTAGAAGTTCAATTAGTAGATTTTCAACAGGTATTTTGCATACAAAAACTGCTCCAGGGGAAGTGCGACCTTATCCATTGGGTGTAAGATTTACTGATTTTACTGATAACATGAACGCCATTAAGGTTGACAACGCTGAAAAAACACGAATAGCAGATAATACATTTACAAGTACTGCAAGTGAAAATGATGATTGGTTTTTAAATGAACATGATATGGGTGGAACTTCTCCTTCATGCCATGGAGGTAATAAAATTGTAGATATTTATTTATACCATGCAAGAGGAACCAAAATCTATAACAACAATTTTACATATGATTCTTATGACGATGTAACGAACATGGGTGCTAATACAAGAGGGATAGTTCATATTTTATCAAATGGAGATGATGATTTTAAAAACCTAATCAAAAAGAACACATTTGCTAATACAAAGGCGTCTGCATCAAGCACAGTTACTGCCGCTGAAAACGTAACAGGAATTGAGATTACTGGTAATCAGCCAGAAACAGAAATCCTATGTAATGAATTTACTAATATGGGAATAGATGTTAACTTAAGCGCCGGTAGTGGTGGAATAATTAAATTAGATCAAAAAAATGTAACAAGAAGCAAGGATGCAGGGAATAAATTTTCTTCGCTTTTAACTGGAAGAAAAAGATTTGACAATAGCAGTAATCCTAATATTAATTATTACTATAGTGGCTTACCTGGTGGTGATTTTGATCCACAATGGACCGCTTGTTTATATCTTTGTTGTCATATAAATAAGAGTTTGGGCACAACTCCAGCAGAAACCCAAGATTGTGAAATTAGTTGTGTATTATTTGCATCATCTGTACATGACGTCAAATACAATTCAAATAATTTTAAAATAATCCCTCAACCAGCAGGTGATGAATTTAAGATGGTTTTAAAGGATGACTACATCAAATATTTGAATTATTCCATTTTTGACATGCAGGGAAAACTAATCCTTACGAAGCAAATAAATGATGACAATGACCTGATCATCAATTCTTCAGGCTTCAGCAATGGCATGTACGTTATACTACTGAATGACGCTTATAATAAAGGGATTTCACAAAAACTGCTAATACAACATTAACTCCGTACTTGATTACTTGAAATTAAAGCTATATATACTGACCCTTATTTGTTATTTCTATCAATCCAATATTTACTCCCAAACGAGTAAATATTGGGGTGATAGGATTCCTTATGAGATAGGAGAATTTGAAAATAGCAGTGAAATTAAAGCCTATCAGTATCTTCCCCAAATTTCATTTGGAAGAGGTGGTGCTTTTGTATACTCATCTTTTAACGGAGATCTAATGTTTTTAGGAGGCACTAACAGGGTTTTTGACAACAATGGATTACCAATTCAAAACAGTGATAAACTATTTATTCCGAACTTTGGTGTAAGCTTGCAAACGGACGATAACAGGTGGGAAGCATTAGGATTTCATTATTATGATACTACTAAAAATACAGGGCCATTTCAAACTATAAAATTAGACATGAACTTATATTGCGCCTATAACAATTGCTTTGATTCATTTCAATACTATCCCTTCGGATTTTATAAAACGGAATTAAAAAGAGATAGCAATAATATAGGATATGTAAGCGATAAAATGCAAAGTAAGTACTTTAATGTGCATGTAAAAAGGATACAATTCACTGATGTAAGGCGGACTTTTGATTATAATTATCAGCTATTGGGTGCAAGGCCCATGTTACCGATTAAAAAGAATCAAACCAATAGTGTGGGTCTATACCATTTTTCATACCAACATAATGATTTAAGGATTTTGGACAGTTTTATTTTTGATGCTTATGATTATTTACCGGATAGCATTAAAATTCCAATGCCCAACATAGAAATTTTTATAAACTGGCCCCATTTATCCCGCAACAGGGACAAGGTCTTTGTGAATATTTCTATACTTGCCGACTATAAAATATACATACAGAGTGGGTATAGGAAAGAAATGTTGTTTGAAATAAACGTTGATCCGCTTACCGGTAAGTTCATTGGAAGGCCTACTATTTTATTTGAGGATGGAAATACCGATCAAATATTTAAGCCCAGTAAAAATGCTGTTAGCTATAGATTTTATTCTGGCGGCGGCCCAAGGGATGCATTCTCCCCTAATGATAGTATCATATACCTTCAATATCTGGAAAGGAAAATAGTGAAGGGGATTACAAAAGAAATATACCAGAAAATACTTGCCTGGAAGTTCAGGCAAGAACCTGTACAGAAAGCTCAACCCATTTTTACCAAAACCGATTTAAATAGTGAGACCTCAAAATGGCTAATGCAAACCGGTGATGTTAATCCTTATGGAGGTTTTACTGTGGGGTACAGGGAGTACGCTAACCAGAATGATTTTACCCATTTTTCAGATGCCAATGCTCCATTTACTTCAATTACTAAACAGCAGTCTTTCCCTAATAATTATACTTTAGGTAATTTTAATGCTCCTCTTCTGCACAACTACGATTATCTACGAATTAAAGATTCTATTGTTTATAAAGATTGCGGGGCCTATGCTTTCATTAAGAACAAGAGTGATGTAAGCAACGGCTTGTCTGATTTTAAATGGTACGTGGCCAAAAACACTAAATGGACTCAGTGGGACAGCTTTACTACTGTGGATTTACCAACACAATTTTTCACCAAATCGGGTAAATACCTGTTTAAACTGCATGGCACAAGCACAAGAGGTAGTGGATACAAGGAATGGTATGTGGATACAATTATTATTAAAATACCTCCTAAACCAGTAGCAAGTTTTTATGCCAAAGACAGCATAGTTTGCCGTTATACAGGCTTACAGTTTAAAAATTATAGTTACGCCAAGGATACACAGCGCAATGATTTCCTGTGGAGTTTTGGGGATGGTAACACCAGCATCGCCAAAAATCCGCTTTATACCTATACCAAACCCGGTATTTATACAGTTAGTTTATTTTACCGCAATGGTTATTGCGACAGTACACTCGTAAAGAACCAATATATCAAAGTAGTGGATGCCCCCAGACCGGGAT
The DNA here is from genome assembly GCA_029945665.1 of bacterium. Taxonomy (GTDB): domain Bacteria; phylum Bacteroidota; class Bacteroidia; order NS11-12g; family UBA955; genus JABMMZ01. The sequence goes on from JAQSCZ010000112.1 coordinate 4,639, forward strand.
TCAGTGTGGTGAGCGAACAGGGTTGCGCCCCTTTCAATGCACAGTTTACAGATACTGTTGTCCTAAATGTCAAACAAAAGGATTATTACTTTTCTGATACTAAACTATGGCAAAATTACAGTATCACTGCCCCCAACTTTAGTCACATTTTTACAAAAGCAGGGGTTTACAGGGCGGTGCAAAGGTTAACAGGTTTTACAGGCTGTGTTATACAGACGGATTCTGTTTTCTTCCATATTTCTAAAGGATTAACAAATATGGATACTTTGGATATCATCAATTCAACTATACAAAACAAAAATGCTTTCCTGTTTTGGGGCAAACAGGATGCAGCCGTTAGATACCAGTTGTATAAGGATGGGAACCCCTATATCCAAACAAAGGATAGTTTCTATAATGAACAAACAGAATATACAAAAGATGCTGTATATACAGTAGCCGGTATAGACAGTTGCGGTAATAACAGTATCATCGGCAGGTTAGGCAAACCTATGTTTTTAAAAGGTAATATTATTGGCAATAATGAGGCCTCCATCATTTATTTTACTCCTTACCTTCAATGGAAAGGTACAGATATAATCTACAGGATACAGAAACAGATCAATGGCAACTGGTTAACAGTTAACAGTGATAAAGTTAATATGACTTACAATGATCTGCAGTTTTTAAACAGGAGTGATTTACAGACCTGTTATCGGATTGAGGCATTTGAAAATTCGCAGCCCACTTTGTTATCCCACAGCAATGAAATCTGTATTCCCTATATCCCCACTATTTTTGTTCCTACAGCATTCAGCCCCAATGACGATGCAATAAATGATATTTATGAACCTGTTACATTTGGTGTAAGCACTTATAGTTTAACGGTCGTGAACCGCTGGGGCGAAATCATATACAAAGGCAATGACAACCAGGCGTGGAACGGAAACAATGCACCGGAAGGTGTGTTCACCATCCTGATCAGTTACACCACGAATACAGGCTTAAAGTTAAACCAGAGGGTGACGGTCACCTTAATGAAATAATTTATTTAACAATCAATCAAAAAATATTTATGAAACCAGGATTACTAATTATCAAACTAATTGTTCTTTTTTCCGCTATCTCCGCACAGGCACAATTGCATATGATCAAGGACATTGCACCCGGAAAAAACAGTCTTCCCTCAGGACCAAGGTATTTAACCGTGGTTGATAAACAATTATTTTTTATGGAAAATGATGGTATACATGGTGTTGAATTATGGAAAAGTGATGGCACGACAGATGGTACTGTCATGGTAAAGGACATTAATGTTGGAAGTGGAAATTCTAATATCTCTAACATAATACCATTAAACAATATGGCTTTTTTTATTCTCGATGATGGTGTTCATGGATATGAACTCTGGCAAAGCGATGGCACTGACAATGGCACTAAGATAGTAAAGGACTTGAATAGTTCTTCAACAATCGGAGTTGATCCAAATTCCTTAAGAAAGGTCGGAAATGAACTATTATTTGTTGGAAATGATGGAATAAATGGTTTTCAATTATGGAAAAGCAACGGTACTGATCTGGGAACAATTATGTTAACAAAACTTGTTGGTGGTAAATTTGGAAATTCATATTACAAATTAAATTCGGTTTATTTCTTTAGCTATAACGATTCTATAAAAGGGGAAGAAGTATGGAAAACAGATGGAACTCCTTCTGGTACAAAATTACTTAAAGATATCAATCTAGGGAAAAATTCATCATTCCCTACTGGGTTTTTCCCTATAAATAATATGGTCGTCTTTTTAGCAGGTGACAGCCTTCATGGGGAAGAATTATGGGTTACGGACGGAAACCCCAATGGCACTAAAATGTTAATGGATATAAAAAAAGGAATAGGAAGTTCAACCTGCAAATATTTCACCATGTATCATTCTAAACTATATTTTCTAGCCACAGATACATTAAGCAATGATGAAGTGTGGGAAACAGATGGAACAGATATAGGGACAAAAAGATCCTTCGAGATAAATAAAGGAACAGGGGGAAGCAAGATCTCAACCATTGTCAATGCGCTCGATTATTTAATGATATCTGCTTTTGATAGCCTAAGTGGAATAGAGTTATGGAAAAGTAAAGGAACACAACTTTCTACCCAATTACTTAAGGATATTAATCCTGGAAAGTATAATTCAGTCCCCAAATACGTTACACAAATAGATACTGTTATATATTTTATTGCAAACAATAATATTGTTGGGGCAGAATTATGGGTTTCCGATGGCACCGATACTGGAACAAGGTTATTTAAAGATATTAATCCATCAACTACCCCTCTAAGTTACTATACTGGTATATTTAATGCTAACAATATCTTATTCTTTGTGGTTGATGATGGGGCAAATGGGTATGAATTATGGGCAAATACAAAATCAACCAATATAACTAAGATTACAAGTAATAAGGTAAAGGTTTATCCTGTTCCATCAGGTGGTTCATTTAATATTGAAGTTGAAGATAGTTATATAATACAAATAAAGATAGTAGATTTAAATGGGAAAATAATTAAGAAATTGATGTACAATGGGGATTTAAATTCAGTTGTTATGGATGTTTCTTTTTTAAATTCAGGGTCGTATACATTATCCATTCATTTGAAAAACGGAGATTCAATAAATAAGGAAATTATTGTCTCAAAATAGATTTTGTGATGCCTACATGGATTTTGGCACCAAACAACTTCTTATTATTTAAAACTTCAATAAGTACATTGTCTTTAAATTCTGAACTTACTTTTCGTTGGTTTAATTTCTATATGTTAAATAAAAAGTAGGTTGAACTTCAATTTTTCTAATTTTTTACTTACCCTATTTTTAAGGATAGTTATAGGTTATAGCTTAATACCTGCCAGATAAAAAATTAACAAATTATTTAAATTTGTTAATTCTGAAAAACTGCTTGATTCTCCAAATAAAGAAATTGAAATAGTAATATTTGGGCCGATTAATGTGGGGCAATGGTTGCCGTGATGGACTTTTCATAATCTCTGAATCGTGATTTTGCATCTTTTGTTTCATAAAATGAAAATTTGTTTAATTGAATTACAAATATAGTAGTCTAAAGTGTTTTAAAAGAATGCTTTAAGGTTGCTAAAATTCTAATATTGCAAAAAATATTATGGCATAATAATTGACACAACGTTTAGTGAACAAATGAAAATTTGTTTAATTGAACAACACAAGCCATTCTTCAAGGAATGGCTTTGTTGTTTTAGAATTAATATTTTTAATTAGAATCAGTATTGCAAAATAATTAAAATAATGGTTTATGATTATTAAAATAATTATAAACTACTATGTGCTAGAAAAAATGATTAAATACGGTAGTGTAAAATAAACTGTGTCAATTTAATTTATACATCGGGCAA
>JAQSCZ010000113.1 GCA_029945665.1 bacterium
CTACAACCAATAAGGGATTCAGCATTATTTAGCATTAAAAATGTCTATTAAGCCTATAAAATGATAAATATTAGCAATGAAATTTCAATTGAAGTATGGCCTTAAGGTATTCAATTTATTATTCGTTTCTTGCCATTCATCGGCTGCGATAGAATTGCTATTGATACCGGCACCTGCAAACAAGATAGCCCCATTTTTATAAAGTTCAGCACAACGCAAATTAACATAAAAGCTAAAAGCCTCATTTTGTTTAAACCCTAAGTAGCCTGCATAGTAATGTCTGTCGAAATCTTCATTACTTGCTATAAATGCATTGGCCGATTCGTAGGGTAAACCGCCAATGGCTGCAGTTGGGTGCAATTGTTTTATTAAATTCAAATCCGACTCCAATGATTGCGGGACTATTGAAATTGGGGTGGAGAGATGCGAGACATTGCCGGCCTTTTTCGGGTGAGTAGTGCCTATTTCAAAGGTGTAGTGTTGCGATTTTAGTTTCGAACGAATGTCTTCAATTATTTGTTGATGTTCAAGGTATTCTTTTTCAGTATATCCGTATGATTGTTCGGTGCCACCTAATGCTTCAGTGGTTAAGCTATCTGCTTTGCGTTCCAATAGTGTTTCAGGTGTTGCACCTATCATGGCTAGTCCATTGTTTAATGAAAAGCAATAGACAAATGCATTTGGATATGCCTTGGTTAAAGCATGGAAAATTTTTTCAACAGGCAGCGCTGATTCAACTAATAATTGCCTTGCCAATACGACTTTTTCAAACTGTTTGGATTGCATGGTCTCCACTGCTTTGTTCACCATCTCAAGATAGTGCGTTTCAGTTGTGCTAATAACAATTGGGCATTCAGCTAATTGAAAGCTATGAAATAAATTTGGGGCAGTTGTTTCGGTCAGCGGTTTAATCTGTCCTTTCAAAATTTGCACTGAGCCATTCTTTTGATAAGGCGCAATGATAAACTCATCATCGCCAATGCCCGATTCTAAATAGTAAATATCAGTTTGGCTTGGTGAGCGCCAAATGGCTTTGCCAATAATGTTCATATTGATTATTCTCTTGGCTTAACAGCCATGGTTAAGCGGCTTATATGCACTAATTTACCTGTTTCATTCTCAATGCGTATTTCCCATACTTGGGTTGTATTGCCAATGTGCAACGGTTTGGCTATGCCATATACATATTCACCTTCCATTACTGGTTTGAGATGATTGCCATTGAGGTCGAGGCCCAAGGCCACATATTTTTTTCTGTCAAATACCATATTGGCCGCCAGGCTTCCAACACATTCAGCCAATGCCAAACTTGCGCCACCATTTAACATTCGCAAGGGTTGAACAGTCTTGTCGTTAACGGGCATGCGCGCTTTGAGATAGTCGGGGCCTAATTCAATGTATTCGATTCCGAGAAAGTCGCTCATTGTGTTTTTGCAGAACTCATTTAACCATTCTAGCTTTATATTTGCTGGCTCAAAAAATATAGATTCCATGTATGAATAAAGATTCAAAAATAGGTAAAACAATTCATCTGATTCGCCATGGTGAGACAGATTTTAATAAACAAGGCATCATTCAAGGCAGTGGCGTAAATAGTAACTTAAATGACAAAGGAAGATGGCAAGCAGAAAGGTTCTTTGATGCCTATAATTCATTGCCTTATAAACATATTTACACCTCTGAATTAAACCGTGCCATACAAAGTGTTGAAGCATTTATTCAAAAAGGAATTCCGCATACAGCACATGCGGGTTTAAATGAGATCAATTGGGGCATCATGGAAGGTCAGCCAAGCACGGCAGAACGTCACAAAGTATATCAGCATATAATTGAAAATTGGACCAATGGCAATTTAGATATTGCGATTGAGAATGGTGAAACCCCTTTGGCACTATTTGAAAAACAAAGTACCGCTCTTTCGCATATTATGAAAAATGATCATGAAGATCTGATATTGATAAGTATGCATGGCAGAGCAATGCGCAGTTTTCTGTGCTTACTTACAAACACCCCTTTACAACAGATGGAAAAATGGGGACATACGAATTTGTGTTTATATGAATTGACTTACAATGGGTCATGTTTTGATGTAGTGAAGGCTTGCGATATTGCTCATTTATAAGCATCATTTTTTCTGAAATATTTTGTAATTACATCGATTTTTTTGATTAGTGCTTGTAGTTATAATCAACCGATACTGGAAAATATTGAATTAAATAAGACCATGAAACACTTAATTGCAATTGAACAAGATGGTGGTGGTTGTAAAGTAATTCATAACAATGATAGAATTATTGAGAATATAAAAGCTATTGAAATTGAAACCAATAGCAGTTGTGAAGGGACAACACCAGATTGTCAAATTATTTTTTATGAAAACAAGGGAATTATAGGATGGTATTCTTACTGTTCGTTTTTTATTACTCAGAGTTTAGATTTTGGTTGTTTGGAAAAAGAGTTAGTTCCAGCAATAAATTGGCAAACTGATTCACTGAGTTTTGAAAATTATCAAGATTCCTTAAAGCAATATACTGAGCAATCTAATATTTACATTTATAGCGTAAAGCCTGTGCAAGCGCAACGTGAGCGGGTTCGTTATTTAATGAATTACTATAAGTGGTAGTTAGTGGTAAACACTAAAGCTGAGGGATTGTATACCCGAATCTGTTTTAATTTTTAATAGGTACATGCCATTACTTAATTCAGAGCAATCGATGCGGTTATTATTGGGTGTAAATATTGTTTGAATAATCGAACCTTTCATATCCATGATGGTGGCTAGTTGAATATTTTCTGCTACATCGATATTTAACCATTCAGAAGCTGGATTGGGGTAGGCATTGAGATTTTGGATTGATTGAAGTGTATTTATACTGGCGGGATTCTGTTGCGCTTTAATTTGCACGCAGTTCCCATTGTTAGAGGTAATTGTATCGGTCACTGCATTGCCATTATGTGGCATTACAGAGAGACAGAATTGAACAGATTTGTTGAGCTTTGACATAGGCAATTGTAAAAGGTTCCAAAAAGTAATAGAATCGCCTCCATTAATTGGTTTATTGTCAAATATCATGTGATCTTGTTGCAAGGTGGTTCGAACAGGCTTGAAGAAAACAGTATCGCCATCCAATAAGAGATAAATCCAAAGGGTATCGCTTGAACTTATACTTTCTGTCGAAAGATTTTTTATTTTCATCTTGAATTTGAAATCAACACCAGGTTCTATGAAAGCTCCATTTAAAGGTTCCAATAATTCAAAATCAAGATCTATTTTTCTTTGAGAATAAACATTTACAAAAAAGCAGAATAAGCAAAGTGATACTAAGAATTTCATATAGAACAAAATTAATGCGTCAATTGTCAGGATAGTAATTTATGACGTCATATTCTAGTCATAATACTGTCATTTTAAATAAAAATGAATTGATTAAAAGGTAAACAAAGTTTACCAATTGGCGCCTGGATAGGCTCTTTGAAGAAATTGCATATCGGCTAGAATAAATCCCATGTGTTCAGAATGTACACCCGTTTTGCCGCCTTTTTGTTGGTATTCTCTTTCAGGGATATAAAGGGTTGATTCCGCTAGAATATCTTCCACTTTTTCTTGCCACATAGGTTTTAAAATGTTTAAATCTGGCGCAAATCCTGCCTCGAACGCCTGTTGTTCAATTTTAGAAGGCATGAATAATTCACCTGTGAATTCCCAAAGCCCGTTAACAGCTTCTTGCATTTTATCCCTGCTTAAATCTGTTCCATCACCCAAACGTATCATCCACTCGCTACTCCATTTTAGATGGTAAGTTACCTCTTTGATAGATTTAGCTGCAATATTACTTAATCGAGTTTCTGTGCTATGGATTAATTCGGAATGTAGATAAAAATGAAAGACATCATAAAAAAATTGACGTACAATCGTATAGGCCCAATCGGTATTGGGTTGCTCCACTAATAATACATTTTTGTAGCCTAAAACATCTCTTAAAAATGCAACAGTATCTTCTGTTGCGCTGCCACCTTTTAAATCAGCGGCCAACTGATATAGGCTGCGTGCTTCACCAATTAAGTCGAGTGCAATATTAGTTAAAGCGATATCTTGTTCCAAAACCGGGCCATGTCCGCACCATTCACCACAGCGTTGCCCAAGAATCATGCTGTTGTCAGCTAAGTGTAAAGTATAGTTATACAGTAAGTCCTTTTCAGCCATTACATGTGGTTTAGTTCTTCAGGTAAAATATAGAAAGTAGGGTGGCGGTATATTTTATCATTGGCTGGATCGAATAATTCATCTTGCTCAGAAGGTTCGTTGGCGTGTAGGTTTTTGCTTTCTACTACCCAAATACTCACACCTTCCATTCTGCGCGTATATACATCGCGCGCATTTTCTATCGCCATTTGAACATCGGCAGCATGCAAACTTCCAACATGTTTGTGATTTAGACCTTGTTTGGCTCTTATAAAGACCTCCCAAAGAGGCCATTCTTTATTGCTCATATTTTATTTAGGCTGCGTTAGTATTTTCCTTACTTAAATTTCTTTTCTCTCTTTTTTCTGCATAAGCAACTGCTGCTTCTCTTACCCATGCACCTTTTTCCCAGGCATCTACCCTTGCTTTAAGGCGCTGTTTATTGCATGGACCATTGCCTGCTACCACTTGGTTAAACTCATCCCAATTGATTACACCAAAGTCGAAATGACCGCGTGCTTCGTTCCATTTTAAATCTGGATCGGGTATGGTAATACCGAGTATTTCGGCCTGAGGCACCGATACATCAACAAATTTTTGACGCAGTTCGTCGTTGCTGAAACGTTTTATCTTCCATTTGGTGCTTTGAGCGCTATTAGGTGAATTGTCGTCGTTGGGACCGAACATCATCATGCTTGGCCACCACCAACGGTTCAAAGCGTCTTGTGCCATCGCTTTTTGCTCGGGTGTACCTTGACATAGGGTTAACATAATTTCATAACCTTGGCGTTGGTGAAAACTTTCTTCTTTACAAACCCTTACCATGGCGCGGGCATAAGGTCCGTAACTCGCTCTGCACAGAGGGACTTGATTCATAATGGCTGCACCATCAACTAGCCAACCGATTGCACCCATGTCGGCCCATGTAAGTGTTGGGTAGTTAAAGATACTGCTATATTTTGCTTTACCAATATGCAGTTCATTGAGCATTTCATCGCGACTCATGCCAAGTGTTTCTGCGGCAGAATACAAATATAAACCATGACCGGCTTCATCTTGAACCTTGGCTAATAGAGCCACTTTTCTGCGCAGGTTGGGTGCACGTGTAATCCAATTACCTTCGGGCAACATACCAACAATTTCACTGTGCGCGTGTTGTGAAATTTGGCGCAATAAAGTTTTGCGGTATTTTTCGGGCATCCAATCGCGAGGCTCAATTTTTATTTCATCGTCAATTCTTTTCTGAAAAGCTTCTTCAAGATTTATTTCCATGATTTTATTTTACAAACTTACTTAAATATTTACAAAAATTAAACATACATAACATGTAATGGTTTTTGATGTCCCAAAATTAGGTCTTTTGCCAATGATATTGAGCCATAAAGAATTTTATTAGGACAAGCAGTTAAATATTTTTTTTCACTTATAGATTTGAAAAATTAGATCCATAGTCCATTTTATTGTTCTTTTTTGTATTCAAGTATGTCTCCAGGTTGACAGTCTAAAGCTAAACAAATGGCTACTAATGTAGAGAAGCGAATGGCTTTGGCTTTGCCTGTTTTGAGTACCGAGAGATTGGCGATGGTAATATCTACTTTGGCAGATAATTCATTCAAACTTATTTTGCGTTTGGCCATCATTACGTCGAGATTAATTATCAAACCCATATTATATTACTAAATCAATTTCATTTTTAAGATCAACACCTCTGTTAAAGATCACTGCAAATACATTCAGGAAATAAACAATGAATAAGTATTCAAAATGGAAGAGTCTAATTTTTAAGTCAGGTTGTATCTCTTCTAATACATAGTTTAAGTGAAGTGTACCAATTGCATCTACGATAAAAAAACCGATACTGCATGCAACTACTTTATTCAAAAATGTTTTGGATTGTAAATTTTGGAAGGGGTCGCTTAAATCAATGGAGCCTGTAAACTTCATTAAAAAGAAAAATAGAAGCGCAATACATACCAATCGGAATATTTCAAAGATACCAATGGATATGAAACTGAAATAGTTTGTGGTGAATAGTGGTAAAATATCTATTTCAGATATCGGCAAATTAAAGTGATGTTTAATGACAGGGTCTATTGCAAAAAGTTTATAGATAAAAGCCGCTAGAAAAAAGAGTGCTGCAATGAAGAATATTCCAGAAAAATTTTTCAAAGAAGCCATGCTTTGAACTGGATTAAGCTTCATAATTTTGCTGCTCCAATTTGTTTCGATGGTATTGTTTATTTTATTCATGATAAAAATATTTGAAACAAAACACGGTAAAAATTTATTGATTAACAATAAAAATAAGCCCTATTTCGATATATTGTTTAATAATACGGTCGAAAATATTAAAATCCATATTTTGTGTTTTTAGATGCGATAAAGCCTAAAATAAAGCATCGACTATTTCATTATTTTAATCCAATTGAGGGTTCGGTATTTTTTATATTTTATCCCACATAATGTTTAAAAAGTTAAAGCATAAAGCAAAAGTATAGTTTAAGTTTTGACCTATCTTAGAAACCATAAAACATAGGGATTGTATATGATAAATTGAAGTCTTTTTAAACCAAAGATAGTTCTCGAAAAGGACAATTTTTTGCTTTGATGAATAGATACATAATATTAGTAACCACACCAAAGATGATTTATTTGAAGAGACGGCGCAATTGAAAATTAAAATTTTATAACTCGCAATATTCTTTACTTTTGACAGAAAATTAGAGTAGGATGCAAGCAGATGGGGCAATAAAAATAAATAGAGTAGAAGGCGGACATACCCATTTCATTGGGCGTTTTGAGAATGGCAACCAGTTTATGTTATTAGAAGTTTATTTTGATGAAGGACCAATGCTTTCGAATTGGCAAAGCACTCGAAAAGAATTTGCTGTACTGCATATATTTAATAATGAAGGGTTGCATTTGGAAAGTATGCACCAGTTTGCAGGTATTACGAAAGACATAGATGGTCGTAATTTAGGTCCAGAAATGGAAGCATTGATGAAAGAAAAAGGGCGTGCATTTTTTGGAAACATTCACATTTTACCTTTTCAAACAACAATTGAGGGTTATGCTTACGGTTTTATAAAAGATATGGAATCTTATTGCTTTACAATTTTGCCCAATGAAATAAGTTTTTCAGCACCTTTTGATGGCGAATATGATATTTAACGTGAGTTAGAGTTAAGTTTATCAATTAAATATGATGTCTCAAATATTTTTATCATATCCATTTTCTTCTTCTTTAGCTGCGCTGCGACTTCTTGGTTTGTTTGGGTAAAAAGGAGACAAACTTAGCTGAAAGCGCTCTCATGAGCTTGCGAATAAAAGACCACCACGCATAGAAAATTTCAATTGGTCTTTTCGCAAAAGCTCACCCTTCATCTTTAATCAAAGTGAAATTTTTACACATCCGTGGACCCAACCCAAAGTTTCGGTTCCCTAATATATTATAACTTTACTAACGTGCGTTCGGTTTAGGTTTATCAATTAAATATAATATATCAAATATTTTAATCATATTCATTTGCTTCTCCTTTTTGTTTGGGCAAAAAGGAGACAAAAAGCCCACCACGCATAGAAAATTTCAACTGGTCTTCTCGCGCAGGCTCACCCTTCATCCCTGACCAATTAAAATTTTTACGCATGCGTGGACCCAG
>JAQSCZ010000114.1:0-2446 GCA_029945665.1 bacterium
GCCGCTAGTAAGCCGTGGTACCAGCCATATGTGCAACCTTCGTAACAGTCATATTCAGTTATTATTTGTCAAGCAGCAGGTCCCTATGAACTTGGGCAATTGGTAACTGAACCCATTGCAAGCAACCGAGTTGGAGGAATAGAAAGTTTTAGGGTACTTGAAGCGCCTGCAGGTTCAGGAGTAGATGTTAATAATGTAATAACAATTGATGCCGTCAGTAATCCCGATAAATACTACTTGGATTTAGGAAAGAAGAATGAGCCACAAAAAACAGGAAACTATATCGTAGAGTATTGTTTTAAAAATGCGATTACAGGTTGTATGAGATGTGACACCAGCATTGTGAATGTTATAAGCTTACCTAAAATTAAGTTTGATTCGATTCCTGGGATGTGTATCAATCAAGCCATGGTAACTTTGGATAGTATTGTAAGAGATAGTTTTACAGGCAAACGCTTAAGCGCTGGAATATGGCAGTGTATTGAATATAATAAGTCGAGGGATTTAACGATTTCTTCTGTAAAAAACGCCATCAATAACAGTGTATATCAACAACATTATTTTAAACCTAAAACAGGTTCAGGCACTTATTTATTAAAGTACACAGATTTCTCGTCAGGCTGCTCAACTACGGATAGCATTGAGGTAAGTGTGTATGGTTTGCCTCAAATAAAATTATTTACGCCAGACACAGTATGTGCAAACTCTGGGAAATATAAACTCCAAAGTAACTATTCTTATAACGATGCCAACGGAAAGTGGTCTGGTTCTTACGTTGTTAATAGTGATTATAATTCTGATTCCGTGGTTTTGGCCAACCAATATGCCATAACTCGAAAAATGACCTTTGGATACACCAACCCATTAACAAAATGCAGTGATACTGCATTTACATATCGCACTGCAGTTAAGCGACCATATTTTAAATTCATGGCATCCCTTCACGGCCATTACCTAGTCGATTTTTTAATGATTGATTCAAACATGAACCTCAAAAATTTTAAGTGGTTATGGTATTATGGAAACGGAGATACAAGTACTCGAAAATATTCCAAAGATATTGTTTTCAAAGACAGCGGAGACTATAAGACATATTTAAATATTTACAATGGCTTTTGCATAACAACAGACTCACTTTTACTAAATATAAATTACCATACCTTATCGATTCAGGATATAATCGCAATACCAAAAATTTATCCCAATCCTGTTACTGATATTTTAAACATTGTACTACCAATGGATGCGGAAGTTAAACTATTTGATATGAATGGAAAATTCATTCTGAAAACCAACATTGATGCCAATCAAACCAATCAAATTAACATAGCCGATTTGAAATCAGGTATTTATATGCTCTCAATAATCAATGGAGGGCTCAGTTATTGGGTAAAATTAGCAAAAACCAATTAAAGCCAACGTCATTACATTTTGCTCTTAAGTTTCATTAAGAAACCTACCTCGCTTTGTGTCAAATGACGCCATTTGCCCCTTGGTAAGTCTTTTTTAGTAAATATACCAAAGCTTACCCTGTCCAATTTTTCTACTTCATAACCCAAGTGTTCGAACATTCTTCTTACAATTCGGTTTCTACCACTGTGAATTTCTATTCCAATGTGGCGTTTATCTTCAGATTCTACAAATGCGACGCCATCTGCGCGTGCTTCACCATCTTCAAGTTCGATACCACTCACTAATTTATCTAAATCGGCACTACTAGCTTTTTTATCCAATTCTACTTGGTATACTTTTTTAATTTCAAAACTCGGATGGGTAAGCGCTTGCGTAACCTCGCCATCGTTGGTAAGTAATAAGACACCCGTTGTATTTCTATCTAAACGACCAACAGGAAAAATGCGTTGTTCGATTTTATCAGCTACCAAATCCATAACTGTTTTTCTGCCTTTATCATCTTCTGTAGTTGTAAGAAAATCCTTTGGCTTGTTCATAATAATGTATACAAATGGTTCAGGAAGAATTTTCTTTCCTTCGTAACAAACTGTATCCGTTAATTTAACTCGGTAACCCATTTCAGTAACTACTTTTCCGTTTACCGTTACTGTTCCTTTTGAAATTAATTCATCGGCTTCTCTTCTACTACAAACACCAGAGTTCGCTACATATTTGTTCAAGCGGATATCATCTTTATTAGCAGTATCACCAGTCAGTTCTTTTTTTCTTTCACTGAATGTTTTCTTGGGCGCATCGGCATAAGATTTTTTAACCTTTATTTCTGGATCATAACTCGGACGGAATGGTTTTTTAGTGCCATCTTTTTTGTCAAATGGACTACCTGTTCCGCTTTTCTCATAAGGTCTTTTTGGACGATCGTTAAAATCATTGCTATCTCTTTTTTCGTATGTTCTTATCGGTCTATCGTTAGAGCTAGCATTGTCTCGTTTTTCGTAAGGTCTTTTGCCACCGTCGCCAAATCCAGCACCCTCTC
>JAQSCZ010000114.1:2546-77448 GCA_029945665.1 bacterium
TTTTTTCATAGGGGCGTTTAGGTCTATCGTTAGAGCCAGCATTGTCTCTTTTTTCGTAAGGTCTCTTGCCACTGTCGCCAAATCCAGCACCTTCTCTTTTTTCATAGGGGCGTTTAGGTCTATCGTTAGAGCCAGCATTGTCTCTTTTTTCATAGGGGCGTTTTGGTTTATCACCAAAGTTACTGCTAGTTTTTCTTTCATATGGATTTTTAGGACGGTCGCTATAGCCGGAGCCCTCTCTTTTCTCATAGGGTCTTTTAGGTTTGTCACCAAAACTCCCTGTATCTTTTCTTTCGTAAGGTTTTTTCGGGCGGTCGCCAAAATCTTTACCCTCTCTTTTTTCGTAAGGTCTTTTAGGTTTGTCGCCAAAACCAGTATCTTTTCTTTCGTATGGTCTTTTTGGGCCCGAACCATCGCCATCTCTGTTGTATGATTTGTTTGGCGGTGGTGCAAGGAAACGAGGAGGTGCCAATTCATCTTTATCATTGGGATTGTATCTTTCAGAAGGTTTATCAGAATCTGAATCAGTGCGCTTTCTGCGATCGGTATCCGGTTTTGAATAATTTTTTTTAAACGGTTTATCGTTTTTATTATCTCTATTATATGGCATAACTACTGCAAAGGTACGTAAAAACCCCTTCTTTTTTTCATTTTTAACCCATTGGCTAACCATGGCAAGAATGGCGCTATTTATAATTCCATGAAGAGATAGACTGATTTCATGCGTTTAAAATAGTCTACGGTTAATTGAATTCTAAAATCATTTTTAACATTAAGGTCACTGATAAATGATTTTGTTGAAGGCGTTCCTACAACATTGTTTTTAGCGTAAATGATTAAATTTTTAGCAGCAGCAATGGCCTTTATTGGTTGAACCTCCGAACTGAAACAGATAGTCATACTGCTACTTTCCATTTTCAGACAAGAGACAATCAGCGTATTTTCTATTTTTTCAGCGGGAATATGCTCTATTCCATTATCATTAAATAATTCAATCAGTTTTTTTTCTCCGAGTGCTATATTTCCTAGGTTTTTCTCAGTTTTAAGTTGCATTATTTGAGAAAGAAAATCATAACTATTTCCACAAGAATTAAAATAAAAACCATTCTTTACCCATTCAGAAACAAAATCTTCATCAGGCAATACCAAAGCTTTTTTGAAAATATCACTTTCAAAATTAAGCAATGGATATTGGTTAGGTAGGGGTTGAACTAAACCTTTCCGGATTTGTTTTATAGTTTGTTCTTTGGGAGTAATATCAAACACAATGTTTTGTAGAATAAAAACTACATTTGCAAAGTAATAGTAAAAATTTTAAAAAAGCATTATTAAATATTGTCTGCCTCTACGAATGCCATATTGCATGCTTTAAATAGCATCAAACAATTGATAGATAAAACTAGTCAACAAAAAGGCCGAAAGTTGTTAATTTTAACGAGTTTGGTTTCCATTGCTGATGTTATTGGATTAGCGGCTGTAGTGCCAATTTTAATGTTAGCAATTGATGGTGATTTTTTAGAGAAGAGTAGCAAACTGCGCTATATTTTTAGTCATTCTGGCTTGCCAACCGAAGCGAGTTTTCTTGTTGTGTTAATCATTGGTGTTGTTTTCTTTTTTGCACTAAAAAATATTTTAGCGATAAGGGTTCAAAATAATCTTCAGAAGCTATGTACAGAATTGGTTCAGAAATTTACAGAGCAAACTTTTTATAATTCTGTTAATCAGAATTATATTAAAATAGTTGCAAATGGCACATCAGAATTGCTTCAGAAAATTCATTTCAATTCATTTTATTATGCGACCGGAATTTTACTGCCTTTTGTTGGTATCATTGGCGAAAGTGTTATTGTGTTTTTCGTTGTATTATTCATTGTGTGGTTTAATCCGATGGTGTTTTTATTAATTGCTCTTATCACAGGTCCAGCATTTTATTTAATTAATAAGATGGTAAAAAATAGAGTTTATGTGTTAGGTCAAAAAGCCAAAGACCAAAGAGAAAAAACAATAGATAGCTTAAACATTGGAATTAATGGATTGGCAGATATCAAAATAAACCATACGGCTGGTTATTTTATCAAGGATTTTTTGGGGAAGCAAAAGCTTTTGCTAGAATTTGATTTCAAATCAATGCAATATCAGTTAATACCCTCTCGAGCCAATGAATTTGTTGTATTAATTGGGGTTATTGTTCTAGTAGTTTACGGGTACTTTTTTTCACAAAATCCAGGAGGTCTGCGACTTTTGGGAGCCATTTTTGTATTGTCAGTTTTTAGATTAATCCCAGCTTTGAATCGGCTTTTGGTAGCTTTAATGAAGATTAAGCATTATCAGTATACCATCGATTTTTTAAAAAATAATGAAATATCTACCCATCAGCATTTAGAACATCCTATTTTGGTGCATCAAAAAATTGAAATTCAAAATATCGTTTTTAGATATACTGATAGTCCTGTTAATTTGCTTAATAAAATAAATTTAACCATTCATAAAGGTGATATTATAGGCATAACTGGCAGCAGTGGCAGTGGAAAGAGCACATTGTTAAAAATAATTTCAGGACTAATTGTACCTCATGAAGGTGAACTTAAGATTGATGGAGAAATACTGAGAGCGGATCAAATAAGTGCTTGGCAAAATCAGTTGGGTTTCGTACATCAATCACCTTTTATTTTCAATAAATCGCTGATTGAAAATATAGCATTTTCCGAGGTTATAGATGAAGAAAAATTGAAAAGGGCAATTGAAAATTCAGGAATTTCTGACTTTGTGAATGCCTTGCCAAATGGAAATGCTACCATTTTAGGTGAACAAGGCATCAGAATAAGTGAAGGTCAAAAACAGAGAATTGCAATTGCAAGAGCCTTGTATAAAAATGCAAAAGTATTATTGTTCGACGAAGCTACAAGCGCTTTAGATGCTGAAGCAGAACAAATAATAATTGAAAGTATAAGAAAGTTAAAGGAGCAACATGTTACAATTATAATTATTGCACATCAAAACAGAATACTGCATCTTTGCGACCAAATATTTAAAATAGAAAAAGGAT
This sequence comes from bacterium, assembly GCA_029945665.1. Classification (GTDB taxonomy): domain Bacteria; phylum Bacteroidota; class Bacteroidia; order NS11-12g; family UBA955; genus JABMMZ01. Next base: position 5,593 of record JAQSCZ010000114.1, read on the forward strand.
TTTTGATCAAAAATGACTGATATTAAAAAAATAAAATTTGCGGTTATAGGTACTGGCCACATAGGCAAGCGCCATATCGAAATGATTTCAAGACATGGTGAATCTGAGTTGGTTGCCTTGTGTGATATTAAACCAGCGGACACGCTTGCTATTGATATTTACAAGGTGCCATTTTTTAACACCATTCATGAATTGTTTCAATCAGAAATTGAATTTGATGTTTTAAGTATTGCTACACCCAATGGTTTGCATGCTGAGCATGCCTTATTAGGATTGGAGCATAAAAAACATATTGTTATTGAAAAACCCATGGCCTTAAGTAAGGCTGATTGTGAAAAAATAATTTTTAAATCTTTACAAGTTTCAAGACAAGTATTTTGTGTAATGCAAAACCGATACTCACCCCCATCAGAATGGATAAAAAAGGTAGTAGAAGATGGTTTATTGGGTAATATTTTTATGGTTCAAATAAATTGTTATTGGAACCGGGACAATAGGTACTATAAAGCGGATGGTTGGAAAGGTAAATTATCGTTAGATGGAGGCACCTTATTTACCCAATTTTCACACTTTATAGATATTATGTATTGGTTGTTTGGCGATATTTCAGATATACAAGCAAAGTTCAATGATTTTAGTCACCAAGGGATCACTGATTTTGAGGATAGCGGGATGGTTAATTTTAATTTTGTGAATGGTGGCATGGGTAGTTTAAATTATTCAACCTCAGTTTGGGATAAAAATTTAGAAAGTAGTTTAACCATTGTAGCCGAAAAAGGCAGTGTTAAAATAGGAGGACAATACATGAATGAAGTTGAGTATTGTCATATTGAAAATTATGAAATGCCAGTTTTGGCCGCGGCCAATCCAGCCAATGACTATGGTCCATACAAAGGGTCGGCTGCAAATCACAATTATGTATATGAAAATGTAATTGATACATTAAAAAATAGAACGACCATTACAACGAACGCCCTTGAAGGCTTGAAGGTCGTAGAAATAATCGAACGTATTTATGCATTAAATCCATTTATTAAGAAATAAAAATGAGTAAACTATCAATCATTATTCCTGCTTATAATGAAGGCAAAACGATTCACTTAATTTTAGACAAAGTAAAGGCAGTGGAATTAATAGGTGGAATGACAAAAGAAATTCTAATTATTAATGATTGTTCGAAGGATGATACCGAGACTGCTATTTTTAGTTACATACAAGCGCATCCAGAAGACAATATACAATATAGAAAGCATGATGTAAATAAGGGTAAAGGAGCAGCCTTACACACTGGAATTAAAGAAGCAACTGGAGATTATGTAATTATTCAAGATGCCGATTTAGAATATGATCCAAATGAATATAATTTATTATTAAAACCAATTTTAGATGGTTTTGCCGATGTCGTATATGGTACCAGGTTTATGGGAGGTAAGCCACACAGAATTTTATTCTTTTGGCATTCTATAGGGAATAAATTCTTAACACAATTGAGTAATTCACTAACTAATTTGAATTTAACCGATATGGAAACTTGCTATAAATTATTTAAAAGAGAAATTATTCAATCCATTCAATTTAAAGAAAATAGATTTGGTTTCGAACCTGAGGTAACCGCCAAGGTAGCTAGAATAAGTGGGGTAAGAATTTACGAAGTAGGTATTTCTTATTACGGTAGAACGTATCTGGAAGGAAAGAAAATTGGCTGGAAGGATGGTTTCAGAGCCATTTATTGTATTATTAAATACAATCTCTTTAGCCGTTAAAGCGGTTTCTGGTAATTGTTAAAGGCCATACTGTTCGAAAAGAATTTGTTGGCTTTTAGTTTTCTAAACATTGTGTTCATAATATTAATTTTCTAAAAATGAAAAAACGAGTAGGTTTGCTACTCAATATTTTTCATGATTCAAACTTTGATTACTTCTAAAACGAGAGTAAAATTGCTGTTAAAGTTTTTTTTAAACAGTGATACCAAATCGTATTTAAGAAATCTAGAGTCAGAGTTTGGAGAATCAACCAATGCAATTCGTTTAGAGCTCAATAAATTTGAGGAAGCAGGCATGCTTCAAAGCGAATTTGAAGGCAATAAAAAACTTTATAAAGCGAATACCAATCACCCTTTATTTAAAGATATAAATAATATTATTTTTAAATATGTTGGACTCGATTGGATTGTTGAGCACATCGTATCTAAACTTGGGTATTTAGAGAAAGTATACCTTTCAGGATCATTTGCTAAAGGGATAGATAGTGATCAAATTGACCTCGTAATACTAGGAAAAGTAGATGAATATTATTTAGAGGATTTGTGCAAAAAAGTAGGAAATAAGATAAATCGAAAAATCAAATACACAATTGTTGAAAAATTGAGTATCAAAGAAGGTATTTACTTACTACTTTGGTCGAAAGAAAATAAGAAAAAATTATCTCAAAATTAGTTTGTTAAACTAATTTTAGAGATTGTGCCACATAGGTCTGATACCAATGGTTTAGACCAATTATTAGCTCCCTTTCTTGGATCACAAATGTGACTGAGGAGGCAGCGCTTTAAATAAAATGAACGACGAAATTACTTGGAATGTTGTGTATACCTCCTCTCGTCAGGAGAAAAAAGTAGCACAACGGCTTTCTGACATGGGCGTAGAAAATTATTTACCCATCGTAAAAGTATTGAGTCAATGGAGCGATAGAAAGAAGTTAATAGAAAAGCCATTGTTTAACGGGTATGTTTTTGTTAGGCTTGTTAAAAATCCAGATGAGGTTTTGAGAGTTACCGGTGTAGCGGGCTACTTAAAATATAACAAAAAAAATGCCGTGGTTTATCAACATGAAATTGATACTATAAAGTCGCTCATACATTACGGTTATGATATGACCGCCATAGATATTTCTGAAGATTTAGAAATAGGAGAAAAAGTAATGATTACAGATGGTACATTAAAGGGGCAAATTGGTGAGTTAGTGCTTAAAAATGATACAAAGTGGTTCATTATATTTTTTGAATATTTTGGAAATGGGGTGCAAGTTAAAATTCCTTCTAAATTATTAAAATCAATTAAGTGAAAGAGACATTCGATTATGAAATAGGAGCAAAAAAAAGTTTGCTAAGTTTTAATTTCAAAGAACTATGGCGATATCGCGATTTGATATCCTTATTGGTTAAAAGAGATTATGTAGCGGTATATAAACAAACAGTACTAGGCCCTGTTTGGTTTTTTATTCAACCGTTGATTACCTCACTAATTTTTACACTCATTTTTGGGAAAATTGCCAATTTAGCACCTGCTGGCGTTCCTCCATTTTTATTTTTCTTATGCGGTCAAACTTTTTGGAATTATTTTGCTTCCTGTCTGACTGCCACGTCAAATACATTTGTGGCCAATGCAAGTGTATTTGGAAAAGTTTATTTTCCGCGTTTGGCGGTTCCAATTTCTGTTGTAATATCTAACTTATTAAAATTTTCACTTCAATTTCTAATGTTAATCGTAGTATGGGTCTATTATTATTTTGAAGGTACCTATGCCATTGAAGCAAATTTTACGCTGTTGTTAGTTCCACTTTATTTAGTATTTATGGCCATTCTGGGTTTAGGTGCAGGTTTAGTCATTTCATCCTTAACAACACGTTATAGAGATTTTACATTTTTGGTTGGTTTTGGCGTTCAATTATTGATGTGGGCTACTCCGGTGGTTTATCAATTAGATACAATGGCTTCAAAAAATAAATTACTTGGGAAGTTGGTTACCAGTAATCCCATGACTTCAATTCTTGAAGCTGCTAAGTATGGCTTTAACTGTGGAGGTAGTTTTCGACCAACCCTATTATTTTACAGTGCGGCCTTTGGTTGTATTTTACTATTAATAGGAATAGCCGTTTTTAATCGTGTTGAAAAAACTTTTATGGATACAGTATAATGAATAGAGATGTTGTAATAAAGGTCGAAAATTTAGGCAAGAAATACCACTTGGGTGAAATTGGATCGGGCACATTTGCTGGTGAGTTGGTTCGATTTGTAAAAAACTTAAGAGGGACAAAATCAAGTGATCTGATAACAGATAATGATAGAACTATTCAAGCAAAAAAGGGCGATATAGTATGGGCAGCAAAAGATATCAATTTTGAAGTAAAACAAGGTGAAGTACTAGGCATTATTGGCAAAAATGGCGCCGGTAAATCTACCTTACTAAAAATGCTTTCACGTGTAACGGCTCCAAGTGTAGGAAGCATTAAGGTTAAAGGTAGAATTGCTAGTTTATTAGAAGTTGGTACTGGTTTTCATCCTGATTTAACAGGCCGAGAAAATATTTTTTTGAATGGGGCCATTTTAGGGATGACTAAAAATGAAATTCGTTCTAAGTTTGATGAAATTGTTGATTTTAGCGGTGTAGCAAGGTATATTGATACGCCCGTTAAACGTTATTCTTCGGGTATGTATGTGCGTTTGGCCTTTGCAGTGGCAGCGCATTTAGAACCTGAGATATTAATTGTTGACGAGGTATTAGCGGTGGGGGATATAGAGTTTCAGCGAAAATGTTTAGGTAAAATGAAGGATGTGAGTGGCGAAGGCCGAACGGTCATTTTTGTGAGTCACAATATGGGGGCTGTTAAATCACTTTGCCAATCGGGTATCGTGATGAAAAATGGAACCATGGATTTTGCAGGCAATATCAATGATTGTGTAACACAATACCTTAGAATTAATACAACTGATAACGAAGGTGATGTAGTGATTGATAAAAAAGGAACTGGTACAGGTGAGGCATTGATTAAACGCATTCAAATGATAAATGAGGATGGCAATACTGCAGAATCTGTATTGTATAAGTCGCCAATTAAAATCAGATTAACCATAGATTCTGAAGTCGATATACCAAAAGCTTCACTAGATGTTAAAATTAGTGATAAAGACGGAAGTATTTTGTTTCATGCTTTGAATCTTTATCATAACCAAGCATTGCCATTGCAAATTGGAGAAAATATTTTTGAAACAGAAATTCACAATGATTTATTGCCAGGCGGATTTTTAGCAAGTGTTGGTGTTCATAATGCAGCTACTTATTACACCATGGATTATCAAGAAAATATCGTCGCATTCGAAGTTATAAAGGCCGCCAAAAACGCCTTTGAAAGTTATCCTTATGAATGGGTAGTAGCACCTGCCATGGCGCAAAGTGACTGGAAAAAAATAAAGTAAGATTGAAGATTGCATGCCTATATAATATGAATAATATCATGGCCCAAACTTGTCGTTATTTGGCAGATGAAGGGCATGATGTAACCTTATACCTAATCAATGAATATGCACATTTTCATCCAACTGCCGATTCTTATCAACCGTTAAATTTTAAACTTAAGGAGTATCCATTAACGAAAACAGAAATTGTAACCTTAAGTCGAGCCACTTTAAAAAGCGAATTTGGGCAATATGATTACTTAATGGGGATAGAATATGCGCCAGCCATTGCCATGCGAATAGGAAAACCTTTGAACGTATTTTATTCAGCAGCGACAGATTTATCCCATTATCCTTTTTCAACCTATAGATATGCAACAGGTTCAACATGGGAAACGGAAGAAAGGTATTTGGCCGATCTGCAGTTTTATGGCATAAAATATGCCCACAATATTTCAATGAATATCGCACCCTTGCCAATTGAAAATGCATTAATAAAAATAGGGTTTAAAGGGCGTAGATTTGAAGCATTACCTTATCTATATATGAATCTATGGAATGATAAAGAGGTGTTAAAACAATCCATATTAAAATCAACATTCGATGAGGTAAGAAACCGATTTGATTTATTGATTTTTCATCATATTCGACATGAATGGGGTGAAGATACCGATGAAGTTCATCAAAAGGGAAATGATAAATTGTTGTATGCATTGAATCATTTAAAAGCGAATGCAGGAACAAAACGAATTGGTTTAATTACTTTTGAATATGGTAATTCAGTTAACAAATCAAAAGCACTTATTCATGAATTAAATTTAGAGGAAAATGTCGTTTGGTTTCCTGTTAATAAAAGACGCGACTATATGTATGGCATTTCAATAGCCGATGTATGTGTTGGGCAATTGCATCACAACATGATAACTTACACATCATTTGCAGAATATGTAGCCTTAAAAAAGCCCGTTATACAGTGGTTTAATGCATTAGATACAGAAAGAATAAAACTGCCCTTTTTTGCAGTAAGTTCACAAGAAGAGTTGAATAAAACGCTCTTTTATATCTGCTCTCACCACAATGATCTATCTATCTTAGAAAAAGCTAATGAGTCCTTTAATTGGCTAGAGATAGAAAATGTGCAAAAGCCATTAAGTGCAATTAACAATGATATTCAAATAATCTCTCATAAATCAGGTTTTAAATCGTTCATTTTAGAGTTCAGATATAAACTGTTTTTAATAATTGATAAGATACTATTCAAAGTAAAATTAAACGCAATTCTAAATTTAATTCTATGAAGTATTTATTTGCCAAATATATAAACATAAATCAAATTATCAATTTACAATTTGTTTTATCCCTGTTGTTTGGTTTTTTAATAATTATATTTCCATTTATTTTTCATCCTTTAGATTGGGAGGACTATTCTATTACTTTTAATGGTACATGGTTGATGTACAAAGGATATGCACCTTACTCCGATTTTGGCATTCCTACAGGTATAGGAAGTTTTATATTTCCATATCTATCATTTGTGCTATTTGGCGCAAATTATAATTCTCTGTATATTATGCAAGCTATTGAGCATGGTATCTTAGTTTATTCCTGTTATCTGCTATATGGCACATTTATCAAATCGGTACCCAATAAAAAATTAGCTGTAAGTATAACTGTTTTTATATTATCATTATTTGTTATTTTTAATGTGAAAGCACAATTTTATAATAGTGAATTCTTGTTATTTGAATTATTTTCCTTTGTCTTTGTAATGCGCGCCATTAACTCTAAAACTAAAAATGGGGGTATTATTAGAAGCTTTTTTGCAGCTTTATTTGTTTTTTTAACATTGCAAGTGAAACAGGATTATGGTGTTATTAATTTATTAATTATTTTAACAGTATTGATAATTCATAAGTTTAAAAACAAAGAATCTATTCAGCTTATAACCTATTTAATTAGCTTAATATGTTTAGTTGGTCTTTTTCTTTTGTTAGTGGATTTTAATCGATTTATTTATTGGTTCAATTTCGGTCAAAATACTGGCGGGAATGCAAACTTATGGTTGAAGTTAAAATCTTGTTTTGAAAAAAGGGAGGCAATTTCACTATTGCTTTTAATAGGAATAAATGCAATCCTCTTTAAGGTACTTTGCACCAAAGTCACTATTGAAGAAAAGAAGTTTTATTCCTTTCCTTTTATTATTTTTTGTGGCTTTGGTTTTCAGAATATATTAACGCTTTCTTCAAGCAATTTTCCTTATTTATACTATGCCGTAGCATTTTTAGTTTCTTCAATTTTATTACAATTATTCTTGTTACTTAAATTTAATTTCAGAGCATTATTTTTGGTAAATTTATTACTCATTATTTTTCTGTATTTTAACTTAAATCAAGTGTATAAATCGATTTATTATTTTCATCCTAATGGCTTGATTGGAACAAGAGAATTAACGGAAAAATCAAGATTTAGTGCAATGGGAATAAGCAGAAATTATAAGTCGAATGGAGCAGATTTTCAATTTTGTAAAGATATAATAGATTCCATTTATAGGGTGAAAAAGGAACCTTTATGCATAGCTAATTTTACATCCATGCCATTTGAAATGGAAGTACCAACAAGAAGAATTAAAGGTCTACCTCTTTGGCCAGATAATAATGTTTTATTATTTAAAAAAGAGCAACAACTTTATTTGAATTTATTGGAGAAAGGGGAATTTGACTTAATTTTTATTTTGGAATTAGACTTTAAAGGCAGTCAATTTACAAATCACGAATTCAAGAATAAAGCACTTGAAAATTATAGATTATTAACTTCATTTTTATTATTAAAATATAAGGGTGAAAGAAGACTTTTAACTATGATAAAAAAAAGTTAACAAGCTTAAGATATTAAATTAAGCAAAAGACAATATAATGTTCAACACTCAAACCAAAATAGTAGTAATGTTCAACCTTTTGGTTATTACTTTGGCATTATTTTTAAATCCAAGATTCCAAACCAATGATGATGTTGGAATGATATATGCTTTTTCGGGAACTGGAATGTTTGATAGCCCGACACCAGTGACTGCTTTTGGGACTAAAATATTTGGAATATTAATGGTGTTTCTGTATCAATTGTTACCTACAAATTTTGAGGTTTATACCATTGTATTAATTTTACTTTTATTTTTATCGAACATACTAGTTTACAGTAAGTTATTACAATATATTAGTTATAAAGACAGTTATTTTCTATTGTTTTTTATTCCGGTATTAATTTTTATTACACTTTACTTTTACCTCGAACTTCAATTTACCATGGTTGCTGGTTGGCTTGGTTTTGCAGGCATGTTAACAATTTTAAATAAACCCAAAAAGAATGAGATAATTATTGGTTTAATTTTTATTCTCTTATCAACACTTTTAAGGCCTAGTATTGTGCCAATAATTTTAGGTTTTGTATTATTACTAAATATTGCTTTTGTCTTAATTTCAAAAAAATCACTTGCCATTCTAAAACCATTTTTAATTAATTTTACCCTATTTTTCATTGTCTTTTTATCTGTTTATTTTATTGATATCCAAATACACACTAAGGAAGAAAAACAATTTTTAGCATTTAATACATTTAGATCAGGTATTGTTGATTTTAATATTAATGAAACTAAAAGCAATTCTAATCCATTTCTTTGGGAAAAAGAAGAGTTAGATTTATTTAAGAATTGGTTTTATAATGATTCTATTTTGTATAGTAAGGAGATCGATTATAATAAGGCCACAAATAATCAGCACAATCAATTTATTGAGAAACTTAATTTTGATAATATAAAACTTGCAATGCTTTTAAGTCAATTTGGCGGTCCTACTTATCGTTGTATATTTATACTTGCATTTATACCAATCTTACTTTTTAAGCGTGGAAAGCGTAATTTTATTTTTTTTATTTTTTTTATATTGACTTACATCTGTTACTACTCAGTTCTGTCAATATTATTCAAAGAACCACCATTTAGAGTAAGTTTCATGATGTTTTCAGCTGGTATTATTTTTTATCTAATCGAAGTATCTAAAAATAAACTCAATGAGCGCTTTTCAACTAAAAACTGGAAGGCTTTTGTATGTTCAATATTGATTTTATATGCACTTTGGATAACCAAAATTAGTATGGATATGCGAAAAAATGATTTTGCAATAAATTTTTGCAAGGAAAAGTATGATCACAAAATACTTTACATTAGATGGAAAGATTATCCTTATGATTATGCAAATCCTTTTATGATTTCCTCAAGCATGAGAAATATAAAATTTGTAAGTATGGGGGCATTTTCAATTCATCCTAGTGTAAATAATAGCTTTGGAAAAATTATTTTTAATAATTTAACAAATGATATTATTGGAAAAGATAGTATAGTATCCTTTTTATTACCAAAGGATAAATTGATATGGAAAAGTTTAGAGATTTCATATATAAATTTTATTAAGAAGCACTATCATAAAACAGTATATTTCGACGAGGTTCAGAATAGCAACCATTGTTATGATTATGCTGAATTTAAAATCAAATTAAAAAGAGATGAAGCAAAATTGGATTAAAAAGGGATTGATTTTTAACCCACTAATAAGTGGTTTAGCGTCCAAAAATGCAGTGGGGTACGCTGCTGTGCCTTTTGTGTTACCAATTTCTAAATCTCAAGGCATTTACAGGGTTTTTTTTTCAGCAAGAGATGGTCAAAACCGTTCACTTCCTTTTTTCATTGATTATGATTTCAACAAACGGGAAGTACTTTCTGAATCAGACCAACTTCTTCCTTTGGGCGAATTAGGCACATTCGATGATAGTGGCATTATGTTAACATCAATTATTGAAAAAGAAGGAAAGATTTATTTGTTTTATATTGGTTGGAATTTGGGCGTTACAGTTCCTTTTAGGAATTCCATCGGCCTTGCCATAAGCGAGGACGGAGGAAACACCTTTAAAAAACAATTTAGAGGCCCTATTATTGATAGAAATCATATTGAACCGCATTTTGTAGCTTCAAATTGTGTCGTTAAATGTAAGGAAGACTATAGAATGTATTACTTGTCTTGTATAGGTTGGGAAAAAATAGAAGGTAAAATCATGCACAGGTACCATATTAAATGGGCAACATCCAAAGACTTGGTTAATTGGGAAAGGAATAATAATATTGCCATCGATTTTGCCTATGAGAATGAATATGCAATATCAGTCCCTAGAGTTTTAATATTAAATAATAAGTTTAAAATGTGGTACTCTTATCGAGGAGGACCATATTCAGAAAAATACCGAATAGGTTATGCCGAATCAGAAGACGGAATGAATTGGTTAAGAAAAGATGAACTGGTTGGGTTAAGTATTTCATACAATGAATGGGATAGCGAAATGATTTGTTATCCCTGTATATTCGAGCATAATGGGCAATTACATATGTTATACAATGGCAATGATTATGGCAAAACAGGCATTGGATTAGCTATACTTGATCAAAACAATTAATAAGTAAAATGAATATTATGAAATCTTGTATCATCACACAATCGAATTATATCCCATGGAAAGGGTATTTTGATAGTATCAATCAAGTAGATATTTTTGTAATTTATGATGATATGCAATATACCAAGAGGGATTGGAGAAATAGAAATTACATCAAAACACCTCAAGGTCTCAAATGGCTGACAATTCCAGTTGAAGTAAGTGGTAAATTTCATCAAAAAATAAACGAAACGCTTATTTCTGATAAATCATGGAATCAATCGCATTGGGAGAGTATTAAACAAAATTATAGAGAAGCACCCTACTTTAAGGACAATAAAGATTGGCTAGAAAATTTATATATGAATTGTCAATTCGATAAATTGAGTGAAGTGAACACCTATTTTTTGCAAGAAATTTGCAATTATCTCGGAATTAAAACGAAATTTAGGCGCTCAGAAGAATTTATTTTAAGCGAAGAAAGAACCCAAAAAATGGTTGACATATGTATTGATTTGGGAGTTAATAATTATTACAGCGGTCCTAGTGCCAAAGCATATATGTTGGAAGACAAGTTTACAGACAAAGGTATTCAACTTCATTACTTTGATTATTCTGGATATCTTGAATACCCTCAGCTATTTGGTAATTTTGAGCATGGAGTTTCAATTATTGACATGATATTAAATCTGGGAACAAGTGCTTCCAACTATATGAAATCATTTGACAAATGAAAAATAAAAAATTAATTATCATAGGCAATACAAACAATGCCAAATTAGCGCACTATTACTTTAGTAATGATAGTGAATACGAAGTAATTGGCTTTGCAGTTGACAAGGCATATATCAAAGAACAATTGTTCTGTGGTTTACCTGTATTTCCACTTGAAAAGCTTAGAGAAACGCATCCTCCAGAAAAATTTGAAGCATTTATTGGAATAGGCTATTCCAATATGAATAAAATTAGAGAAACAAAGTATAATACTTTAAAACTAATGGGTTATAAGCTTCCAAATTACATCAGCACTAAATGCAGTTATTTGACCCAAGAACCGATTGGAGACAATAACCTAATTTTAGAAGATAATACCATACAACCCTTTGTTAGCATTGGCTCAAATAATGTATTTTGGTCGGGCAATCATATTGGCCATGATGTAGTGATTGGAAATCATAATTTCATTTCCTCTCATGTTGTAATATCTGGATTCACAATTATTGGAAATAATGTCTTTTTAGGTGTTAATTCAACATTCAGAGATGCAATAAAAATTGCAGATTCCACGCTTGTTGCAGCCGGAGCAATTATCATGAAAGATACACAATTCGGAGAAGTTCATTTGCCTGCGCGCTCAATCTTGTTTGGGAAAAAAAGTGATGAATTAGAAATATCTTAACCGTAGAATTTGAAAATTTTAATTACAGGAATAACTGGTTTTTTAGGTTCTCATCTAATGAATCATTTAAAAAAAGGGCATGATGTAATTGGCATTTCGGGCGTATCAGACAGGTTTTCAGATAATATTCCAAATGTTAAATTATATAGCCCAAATAAAGTTAATGAAATTAGAGAAAATCCGGATATTGTAATATTATGTCATGCAGCTGTTTCTTCTGGAAACATTGATATTGAAAGCAAATTATTATTTGAAGCAAATGTAAATTTTACAAAGCAAATTTTACAATTTTTTCCTACTGCCTATCACTTATTTATTTCCTCTGTTGCAGTTTACGGGGATAATAAAGAAATAATAAATGAAAATACCGCTGTTAATCCTGCAACAGAGTATGCTGTTTCAAAATTGTGGGGTGAATTAATAGTCTCAAATATTCCAACTTCTGGTATACTGAGATTGACTTCTATATATGGAGAGGGTATGCGTGAAAATACAATTATTCCTCATTTCGTTAATCAGGCACTAAAAAATGGAAAAATTGAAGTCTGGGGTGATGGAATTAGGAAACAAAATTACTTGTATATTTCAGACGCAATTACCTATGTAAATAAGATGATAGAAAATAAAATTTCTGGCTTATATATAGCGGCTTCAAAAGACTCATATAGCAATAGAATATTAGCAGAAATTATTTCAAATTTAAGTTCAAGTAAAATTATTTTTAGAGGGATTGACAATTCTTCATCTAGGTTATACGATAATAGCCAAAGTAAATTAAAATTACAGATTGAATCTGAATGTAATTTAACAGAAGGTTTAAATAAATATATTAAATGGAACAAAAAACAATTTTAATTACAGGTATTGGCGGTAACGTCGGTCAAGGAATTATAAGAAATATACTTGAATCAAAGTATCCAATTAGAATTATTGGAACTAATGTAACTGACTTTTCAGCTGGGAACCATTTTGTTGATGCATTTTACAAAGTACCATTTGGATTTGAACCTGAATTTATTCCAACAATAAAAAAAATTGTTAAACTTGAAAAGGTAGATTTGATAATTCCATCAACAGATTTTGAATCATTTTATTTATCAATTAACAGCAAAAGTTTTGAATGTAGCATTGCAACTGCTGGCCCAAAAGCAACTGAATCTTATTTAGATAAATTTATTTCTTGGGAATTACATAAAAGAAATAATATTCCATTTTCAGAAAGCATATTGCCTTCATTTTACAATAATAATTTTGTAACTGCAATCGCTAAACCTAGAAAGGGAAGAGGTTCAAAGGGTATAATAGAAAATATTTCGAGTCTTAATCAGATCTCATTATTGGATGATAATGACTACATTATACAAAAAATGCACAGAGGGTTAGAGATTACAACAGCAGCATATGTTTCATATAAAAGTAAGAAATTATTAGGTATTATAACAATGGAACGATCATTAGAAAGCGGTGCCACAACTTACTGCAAGGTCATTAGAGAGTATGATACTATATTGTGGGAAATTGCCGTTAAAATAACTCAATGTACGGATATGGTAGGCTCCTTTAATATTCAATCAATTGTTGATGAGAATAACGTTGTTCATCCATTTGAAATCAATTGTAGAATTTCAGGCACAAATTCTATAAGATCCCATTTTGGCTTTAAGGATGTTTTATATGCAATTGATGAATTACTTTATAATAAAGAGATTGCTGATATTAAAACAACTGATGGAATTGCCTATAGGTATTTATCAGATGTAATATATCCTTTTGGAATTAACAATGGCAATAACACGGATAATTTTATAGTTTTTTAAATATGATTTTGTTATTTGATGCCGCAAATACATTAATTCACAAACCTGATTTATTTAATAAAGTTGCAAATGTTTTAAATAAGAATAAACTTCAATTTGACTTTGAAAATTTAAAGAAAAATCATAAATTTATTTCTGAAATAGTTCATTTTCCTGACAAAACTTCAAAAGATTTTTATAGATTATTTAATACAGAATGGCTTTATTCAATTGGTATTATCCCTAACAATAAATTATTAGATGAGATATTTGAAGTTTGTTCATATTTACCTTGGGAACCTTTTCCAGACACAGTAAATCTGCATAAATTAAAGATCAAAAAAGCTATAATCTCTAATTTTCATGGAGAGTTAAACAAAATAATTGATAAGTACTTTCCTGCTCTTTTTGATGTCATTATTGTTTCTGAAATCGAAAAAATTCGCAAACCAAACCTGGAATTTTACAAAAGAGCAATGGAAAAGTTGGAATGCAATCCTGAGGAAATTATATATATCGGAGATTCAATAAAATTGGATATTGAACCCGCGCTCAAATTAGGAATGAAAGCATGGTTAATTGATAGAGATAACATTTATCCAAACTTTTATCGAAACATAAAATCATTCGATGAAATAACACTCGACTTTCTATCTAATTAAGTATTTTTAAAAAATAGCATTATGAATTTACTATCTGTTGTTGTACCAGTATATTTTGAGGAGGAGTGTATTAATCAGTTTATAACTGAAACTACATTAGCCCTTGATAATTTAGATATAAATTGGGAAATTATTTTTATTGATGATGGTAGCACAGATTCTACAATCTCAATTATTAAGAAATATACCATTTTAAATGAAAAGATAAAACTAATTCAATTTTCATATAACCATGGCAAGCAACTAGCTGTTACTGCTGGAATTGCATATGCAAGTGGCGATATAATTTTAACAATGGATCCAGATTTACAAGATCCTCCAGAAGAAATCGAAAACTTTGTGAATGAAATTAATAAAGGATTTGACATTGTGTTAGGTATAAGAAAGGAAAAGAAAGATAAATTTTTTAATAAATTTTTTTCAAAATTATTTTGGACATTTTTAGAAAAAACTACTGATATAAAAATACCTAAAGGAATATCTTCAATGAGAATATTTAATAGAAAGGTAGCCGATAAATTTCTTGAATATAAGGAACAAAATAGGTTTATTGAAGGTATTTTAATGCATATAGGTATGAAAAGAGGAACTTTACTTATAAATCAAAGAGAAAGATATGCAGGAAAATCTAAATTTAGTTTTAAAAGAAAAGTGAAATTGGCATTTAATGTTATTTTTGATTATTCTGAATTGCCACTAAAAATTGTGGTTAAACTAGGATTTTACTTATTTCTGTTTGGAATTTTATTTATGATTGCAATCATATTATTGAAATTAACTCTAATTAATTTTCAAATTGGATGGCCATCTCTAATTTGTTCAATAATTTTGGGTTCTGGTTTGCAAATATTTTTTATAGGAATTGCTGCATTATATATTGGTAGAATATATAAGGAGACAAAAGGAAGACCGTTATATTCGATTATCGAAACTACTAATTTTAAAATATGAAATTACAAACAATCCAACTGCCTTTTTTCTTTGGTGTTCAACCCAATGAATTGAATGGTGGAAAACCTCAAATTATGCCATTTAAATATGGGTTTAATACTCAATTAAAATTATATTACCAAGAATCATATGCTGATCTAAATGAGGTCCTTAAAAAAGTTTATGAGGAAGGATCAATGTTAAATGGTGAAATGGATTTTTCAGATGGTGGACATCAAGGAAAAGCTGCTATGGATTTTATTTTAAAAAATATTTCATCAGCTAAATTTAGGTCTGTATTAGAAATTGGCTGTGGTAATGGGTTTTTGTTAAAAGAATTATATAAGCATGGATTTGATTGTGTCGGTTTAGAACCAGGACCTCAAGTAGATGAATTAAAGAATGAATTTAATAAAATTAAAATAATAAAAGATTTTTTTCCAAGTAAATCAATTCAGCAGAAATTTGATGTAATCATACATTATAATGTAATAGAACATATTCAAAATCCTAAAGAATTTTTGTTGGAACAGAAAAAATATCTAAATGATGGCGGAAAAATAATTTTTGGTATGCCGAATTGTGAACCAAATTTGAAGAATGGCGATATTTCGATATTCATGCACGAACATTTTAATTATTTTACAAGAGAAAGTTTAGTTTTACTAGCAAATAGTATTAAAATGGAAGTTGAACATATAGAATTTGCTGCAAACGATGGGATGATATTTTGCTCATTTATTAATAAGTATAATATACCGAATTCAATAGAATATTGGTTAAAATATAATTGGGATGAATTCCCACTGAAAATTGAAAATTCTTTAAGTATTTTGAATACAGAAATTTCGAAATTTGAAGAACAAGATGTGGCAATTTATTGTCCTAAGAGAGCGTTAAATGCTCTTAGTATAATAAACAAATTGAGTTGCCGATTAGTAGATGATACGCCAAGTATGTATAATAATTATTTACCCTCGCTGCAGAAGAAAATTGAAAATTTCAATGATTTGATAAAAATGCCTCCTAAACTGATTATTATTTTTTCAAGAACATTTGGTAAGGAAATACTAATTAAATGCAATAGTAATGAAGCATTATCTAATACTAGAATTTTAAATATTGAAAATTTTGATCAATTATGATTTATTTTAATAAACCACATTTAACAGGCAAAGAGTATGAATACATTGCAGATGCAGTCAGTTCAAAAAAGCTCTCAGGCAACGGAAAATACACCCAATTGTGCCATCAATATTTTCAGGAAAAATACAATTTTAATAAATGTCTTCTAACAACATCTTGTACAGATGCGTTAGAGATGGCGGCTATTTTAATTAATATTCAACCTGGCGATGAAGTAATAATGCCTTCCTATACATTTGTTAGCACGGCTAATGCATTTGTATTAAGAGGAGCTAAAATTGTTTTCGCAGATTCAATGAAGATGAATCCTAATATGGATGCAGAAAAAATTGAAGCATTAATCACTCCAAAAACTAAGGCGATAGTTCCAGTGCACTATGCTGGAATAGCCTGTGATATGGATAAAATAATGGCTTTGGCAGAAAAGTATAATTTATATGTTATCGAAGATGCCGCCCAAGCCATTGATAGTTATTTTATCGATTCTAAAGGCAACAGACGTCCCTTAGGTTCAATAGGACACCTATCTGCATTCTCTTTTCACGAAACCAAAAATATTATTTCTGGTGAAGGTGGAATGTTAGTTATTAATGATCAGCAATTTGCTGCCAGAGCAGAGATTATTTGGGAAAAGGGGACTAATCGCTCGGCTTTTTTCAGAGGTGAAGTGGATAAGTATGGTTGGGTTGATGTAGGCAGTTCATTTTTACCTTCAGAAATAGTAGCAGCATTTTTATATGCACAATTGGAGCAACTTGATGCCATTCAATCCAAAAGAATAATGCTTTGGGAAGCATATTATTCTGGTCTAAAATCAGCGGAAGAGGTAGGTCTATTTAGGATTCCCAATATCCCAAATTATGCAATAAATAATGCTCACATGTTTTATATTGTATTTAATAATCTAGAAAAGAGATCCAAAATGATTGAATTATTAAAAGGAGCAGCAATTAATACGGTTTTTCATTACTTAAGTTTGCACAAAAGTCCATACTATCAAAATAAACATGACGGTAGAATTTTAGAACAAACAGACCTTTATTCCGATGGTGTGTTAAGGTTGCCAATGTATTTTGATTTAGAAACTACTGATATTTTATATACTGTAAGGACTATCAAAGAAATTAGTGAAGGTTTTAGAAGTTGAATTCAAATAAAACGTTTTTCTTGTTTTGTCAATATTTTCCTTATTTAGGAGGAGAACAATTTCTATTTAATGAAGTTGAATATTACCCAAAAGATGTTTCCATTAGTGTTTTTACTGAACATAATTCGGTTGGTGATAAAATTGAATTACCACCTAATTTTCAGATTATAAATGAACATTATAAGGCTAAATCCTCAGTGAGAAGGATAGTAATAAATTATTGGAAACTAATTTTGAAAATTTTTTTCTATGAATTATTTACCTCACCTCATAGGTTGAGATATTTTAAGAATTTTAAAACGCATCTAGTTCTGTTAATTGGGTATTTGCAAAAGGCAGAAATTATAAGCACATATATCCCAAAAACTAATGATCCAATTACATTATATAGTTATTGGTTCGATGAATGGGCCACAATTCTAAATTTAGTAAAACACATTAGTAAATCTAAAATAAAGGTTATTTGCAGGACGCATGCTTATGATTTTGATGAAGCTCAAGTTACATCAGGATATCACATATTTAGAAGTTTCGATTTAAAAGGACTTGATAGAGTTTTTTCTATTTCGGAATTTGGAAAAAAATATATAGAAGGAAAATATAGAAAAAAAATAATTTATGTTGAAAAATTAGGAGTTAAGTTTAGAGGCAATAATCCTGTAAAAATTGATATGCCAATTGTAATAGTTTCTTGCAGTTCTCTAATTCCAATTAAAAGAGTGGACTTAATTATTGAAATACTTAAAAAAATAAATTTGAAAATTACATGGCTGCATTTTGGCGGAGGACCTTTAGAATCAGATATATTAAGGCATGCAAAATCGCTACCTACAAATATAATTTTTAACTATAAGAGCTTTGTAAAAAATGAAGAAATTATTAAATACTATAACGAAAATACAGTTGACCTATTTATAAGTACTAGCGAGTTAGAAGGAATTCCAGTGTCTATGATGGAAGCAATTAGTTTTGGAATTCCAATTGCTGGTTGTAATATCTGTGGAGTGCCTGAAATAGTAAATAAGCAAACTGGAATTTTATATGAAAAAACTTTTAACGTTGATGAGATTGCCATGATAATTCAAAAGTTCATTTGCCTAAAAAGTAGGGATTTGAATTATAGGACTGAAATAAAAAAGTATTGGGAAAATAATTATAACGGAGACAAAATTTATCCTCATTTTATAGATAAAAATTTACTTAATAATTAATGTGCGGTATTGCAGGTATATATAATTTCACATCAGAATCTCAAGACCTTGAAGTGCTAAAACAATTTACGGATTCTATGGAGCATAGGGGTCCAGATGGCTCTGGGTATGATTTCTTGAATAATGACAGATTGGGTTTAGGTCATCGCCGACTCTCGATTCTTGATTTGACAAATGCAGGCCATCAGCCATTCCATTATATGGACCGGTATTGTATGGTTTATAATGGTGAAATTTTTAATTTTGGTGGTATAAAAGCTAATTTAATTACCAAAGGTTATACTTTTAGATCAGAGACAGATACGGAAGTAGTGATTGCTGCTTATGATTGTTTTGGATTGAATTGTTTTGAACAATTCAATGGCATGTGGGCTTTGGCTCTATGGGATAATCAGAAAAAACAGTTAATTCTTTCGCGTGACCGATATGGTGTAAAACCTCTTTACTATAGTCAATTTAGTCAGAGTTTTGCGTTTGCTTCTGAAACACGTGCTTTTAAATTCTTGAGAGGTTTCAACCGTCAAATTGATGAAAGAAATTATGAAATTACACTTAAAAATAATTATGCACTCGAAGGTATAGGTTATACCATTTTTAAAGATATTTTTCAAGTTTTACCCGGTCATTATTTAGTTATAGATGAGACTAAGAGTATTCAACAAAGGCGTTGGTATGATATTCGAGAAAGATTGAAACCAACACCATCTGATTACAAAAAACAGAGCAATAAATTTTATGAGTTATTCAGAGACGCCTGTAGGATAAGATTGGTAAGCGATGTGAAAGTAGCTACAGCATTAAGTGGGGGATTGGATTCTAGCAGTATATACAGTACTGTATTCGATATTTTAAATACAGAAAACAACCAACGAACTAATAAAGACTCGCAATTGGCTGTTTCGGCCATTTTCCCAGGACTTGAAAATGATGAACGCCAATATGTTGAGAAGGTTATTGATTACACAAAAGGTAATATTGAATGGGTAACTACCGATACAGAAAATTTAACAGAAGATATTGAACGTGATACAGAATTATTTGATGGCATTTCGAATGCGCCAATTACGGCAATCTCGGCCATTTATAAAGGAATGAGAAATGCTGGAATTACAGTTTCATTAGACGGTCACGGCGTAGATGAAATGCTATATGGCTATCTCTATATGGTTTATGATTTATGGTTGGAAGCTGTCAAGGAACAGAATGCTAGGGAGGCAGATGATAATGCGCTAACGCTTTCAGGTCTGTATTCGCCAGCCTACCAAGAGTCCAAAAAGCTAGAATTGAAGAAGATTAGTCAGCAATCTATTAATGCTATCTCAAGAATTAAGTGGAGATTAAAGAAAATAGCCCATTTGAATAAAATGGAGACTCTAAATTACATACCAATAAATTTACCACCTTTAAGTGATAAACCTTATGATTTTTCAAGTTACAATATTAAAAATCGTATTTTATTCTATGAATTTTTCCAAAATTCACTACCAACATTATTGCGAAATTTTGACAGAGCTGGTATGATGAACAGTGTTGAGATTAGAATGCCATTTTTGGACTATAGAGTGGTTGAATATATATTTTCTTTACCTTTTAAAAGTAAAATAGGCAATGGATTTACAAAGCGAATTTTACGTGAGGCAATGTCAAAAAAAATGAATGAAGAAGTCAGAAAAAGAACCTATAAGGTAGGTATAGCTAGTCCATTTGAAAACTGGGCTACGCATTATTTGAAGAATTGGTTTGAATTGAAAATTAAAAAGCTTAAAGTAGACGAACAGCAGAAATATTTAAATTTATTAAATCAATTTTACAATACTGGCAATATGAAATTATTGGAAGAAATTTGGTATAAATTAAATTTGGAACTGATAAAATAGTTTAATCAAGGAATAAGGTATGAATACAAATAAAGCAAAAGCAATTCTATTAATTCTAATTTGTCTATTATATGGGTACTTATTTTTCAGTGTTTTTTTAGCAAATGGTTATGTTCCTTATCATGAAGATGAAACTATAAACTACGATAGTGGGAGATTGTTTTATGAAACTAATTCATTTCAAGCTCCATTTTGTGTTAGCGAAAATGTTTCGCCTATTTTTAGTTCAAATTGGTATGGTTTTTTTTACAATTTTTTTTATGGCTTAATAAATAAAATAGTTGGATTACACACTAGAAATATTATTCTTGTAAATATTGTATTATTTCTTCTGTGCTTTATTTTTATTAAATGGTTAAAATTATCACCTGAAAATAAAAAGTCAATTTATCTTGTATTATTATTAATACCAAACGTTGTTTATTTTCTATTTGGCTTTTGGCCTGTTATTATTAATTTATTTTTGGCAATAGTTTTAATAAGATTATTATTTCACATAAATGAAATGTCCATAAATGGTTTAAATTATTCTAGGTATATGTCCCTATATTTTTTATTGTGTTTTTCTTTTATCTTGATTAATCCATTATGGGCTATCTGGACTTTTGGGCTTTTGCCATATTATAAGAATAGGAGAGATTCTATCGTAAAAGCTTCTATAACGGCTTTTATTATGTTATGCTCTTTTATGTATATAAAGTTGTTTTGTGCTTCATGGATTACTGGCACAACTAGTATTATGTTTTATTATCTTTTCGACTTTCAATTCTTAAACTTTATTCATCTTATAAAAACAAATCTTTTAGAAAATATACATTATTTTTATTTTCAAAATATCGAATTTATTATAAATGGTCAATACGATAATGTCATAAATCAAATTATTTTAGTTACTTTACTTTTAATTTCACCAGTCTATTATTTTTATAATAAAAATAAAATATTTATTGCTTTTTCTATAATTTCTGTTCTTGTATTTTTTATTTTATTTACTATATACACTCCTGAATTTGAATATTTTCAGAGAATTCTAACTCCAGTTTATTTTTTGTTACTATTCGGTTTAATAATCTCGGATTTTTTTAAAATTAAGGCTATCGTTTTAGGCATGATAATTATTAGTTTTCCAATTTCCTTAATTAATTCAATAAGCAATATTGAACAAAGAAAAATGCTATATACCAAATCAGAGAATGAGTATAAGCATTTTATTAATGATCTACGCAATTTAGGGGAATATATGGATTCTGAGGAGCAATCTATAGTACAATGGGCGTATTTTGAATTTAATATGCCAAGATCACTTTTTTTCATGAATTTATCATTTACAGATAAACGAAATAGACCAATTATTTATACTACAAGAATTAATTGCTTTAGTGAAAACGAATGTGATGTTGTTGATCCTAAAATAAAGTTTATGAGGTATGGTAAATTAAGGGTCAATTACGCATTAAGTAAAAAAGAAATTAATATGCAAGGCTATCAATTAATAGTAAGTAAGAAGTACTTTAACTTATATAAAATTCTTTAATTAAAGATGAAAGTGGGGATTTGTTACATATTCTTATCTGGAGGATTAAAAAGTGATTCAGTGCAAAAGAAAGTTATTTCTCAAATAAAGGGATTGATTAATTCTGGGGTGGTATGTAGAGGACTTTTTTTTACTGAAGATGTAAACAAAGAAACAGATTTGGATGAGAACATAAAATTAATTCCATATCCAATTACTAACCGACGATTTTTAAATATTATTTATCAAAAAAGGGCATTATTGAATTATGTTTTAAAATATCTATTAGATAATATAAACAAGAATGAATTAATATATTTAAGATATCCAGGTTGTTCCTATGAACTTTTTAAGTTTGCAAGGAAATTTAAAAATAGAATAATTTCAGAACATCAGGCAATAGAAATTGCTGAAATTAAAAGTTTAAAAAATGAACACCCACTTGCCTTAAACATAAATAAGTTGATAAGTTATTTTCTATATCAATTTTGGCCAATTTACAATGAACTAATTTGGTCAAAACCATACTCTAAAATGTTATTTGCAAAAGTGGCAGTAACAAATGAAATAGCAATATATCACAAAAAACACTGTAAAAGCGTGTGGGTTATACCAAACGGTATTGATACTGCAAACTATAAAGTAAGGATATCACCAAGTTTAGAAGATAAAATTAAAATTATTTTTCTTAAAGGTACAACGGGAAATGCGCCATGGAACGGAATTGATAGGCTTGTTAATTCTATTGACAATTATCACGGAAAGGAAAAACTCGAGTTAATCATATGCGGGAATATAATAGAGGGGGAGGTCCCTGTAAGGAACTATATAAATCAAACAGGTTATATGAATTCTGAGGAGTTAGATAGATTAATATCTACCGTTCATTTTGGCTTTTCAACATTATGCTTGTTTAGAAAGAATTTGAATGAAGCGGCTGTATTGAAGGCAAGAGAATATTTTGCTAGAGGACTTCCCTTTGCATACGGCTATACTGATCCAGATTTATCAACTTTAGAGATTGCAAAAAAATACTGTTTTAAGGTTGAAAACAATGATTCAATTTTGAATTTGAATTTAATAATTAATTTTATTAAAGAAGTTTATGCTGACCCCATGCATACAATAGCAATGAGGAAAATCGCAGAGGAAAAGCTAGACTGGAATGTAAAAATGAAAAAAATAAAAGATCATATACTTCATCAATTTAATTAGATGTCAAAAATTTTAGTAATATCGTATTCTTATTATGATTTTAGCGCTGCACTCATTATAGATGGAAAAATAGAAGTATCCTTATAGAAGAATAGTTTACATGCGAAGTGCATAAAACTGATTTTCCACACAATGAATGCCGTCAAACTTTGTTTGGAACATACTGGATTAACTTTAAATAAACTTGCCGGCAATATATTCTGAAAACAATATTAACCATCATCGTTGGGTTTATTATTCTTCATTTATTATCCAAAATCAATTCACTTTATACATTGCATTAATTTAAGTAATATAGGGTATTCTTTTCGCTTATTTAGTTTAACAAATGATTATTTTATGGTATAAAATGACAAAATTATCAGGCTATTTTATATCAAAAATATTTTTTACTACTTTTGTTTTTCATTTCTATACTTTGTTTCACTAGTGGTCCGTTTATCCAAAAAAGACCAATTAATGTTAAATATTAATTAAGAATACTATTTAATTTCTAGTTAAAAATAATCTAGAAAAAAGATTTCGAAAAAGCCTGGCAAACATAATAGCATTAAAATAAATTACAGAATGATAAAAAAGATTAAACCAGATCTACTCTTTATACTGGTAATTCTAGTAACTGCTGGCATTCTTAACTGTCAGTTATTAGACAACTCAAATATTAATTTTGCTTTGGCTGGCCATGATGAATATTTAACGGTTAGAGAGGTATATTCAATTTTGAATCCCTTATCGATTAAACATTTCTTTATGGCCATTATTTCTGGTGACGTTCTTTACTATGGCAGAATTATGTTTTACACGGATGCAATCTTTGCATGGCTTCCATTTAAGTTATTCGGAATTACTGGGATGGTTTATAGTATTAGGATGCTACATTCTTTAATGGTAATTGCAGCAATTCTAATATTAAGTAGAACATTTTTAAAGGATTGGAAGTACCGTTTAATCTTTTATTTGGCTACACTTACACTTTACTATAGTGCTTATTTTTTCATGGTTCCCAAACCCGAACCAATGCAGCTATTAATTTTGGCTTTATTTTTTTATTTTTTTAAAACTAATCAATATCAATTTGGAAAATTTTTCTTGCTTCTAGGTATTGCTTATGGAATCAAGTTTAATATACTTACACTATTACCAATAATATTTATTATTCCATTTTTATTTCAATCGGACATTAAAAAACCTTTAAATAAACTAGGTTTTAGTATTTTTTATTTTTTTATAGGCTTAATAATTGCGGTGCCTTGCTTATTATTGTCACCTGTAAAACCTATATTTTTAAGAAGTTATATAAATGCCACTTTTGCCAATACATCGAATTACGATGATGATAAAACTGTTGGAATGATTGATTGGTTAGGTGATGGTTTTTTTGGAGCTTATAATGGCGGTTGGATATTTGGTGTCCTATTAGTAATCCTAATTTTGGTTATATTATTTTATAGTTCAAAAGTTTGGCTTAGAGACCAACCCATTCCAGCTGATTTGCTTTTTATTATTTGTGGCCTTCTACTAATTCTACCTGTGATTATTTTCACTGGACGATTATGGCCACATTATTTATGGACTGGCTATATTTTTTTGATGTTAGGCATTGTCATTTTTGTTCAATCAGAAAGGGGACCTAAAGCAATGCGAACCTTTGGTTTCTCTGCAATGATAATATTGATTGGAGGCTCTGTTTATTGTTCCATCAATCAGGAGAAAAAACTTATTTCATTTGAGGCCAATACAAGGAAATTGAATATGAATGGACAACGAGCCTATGCATACCTTAAAAATAAATACAAAATATTTATTGCTATACAAGAACTTTCTGTTCCATATCCATTTAATAATATGCTTGAAGTAGGAAGGTATAATCCGTTTACTAGCTTTAATCAACCAAAGGTTGCGCAGCAATTCATTTGGACTGGATTTATAAATCCACAAATTATCAATGATAATAAGGCTGATTTTATAATCATCAATAGTCTTAATTTTTCAGATACAACCATTAATTTACAAACGAATAAAGATGAAATAACCATTGCAAATAATAGATTAATGAATGAAATTCTTGGTCGAAAATTAAATATCGATACTATCTTTGGTTCTATAAAAATTTATAAATTGGAAAAATAATAGATTTTATTTAGAATTCTTAAATATTAATAAAGTTAACGTTAAAATGGATTTATAGAGAAAATATGTACTTTTTTTAATCATTATTCATGGCTTAAACTTAAAGTATTGGCAATAACCCAAGCGAAATAGAAAAACAAACTTAAGTGAGATAAAATGGTTTAGTTTAATACAGAATAAATATGTTTTTATATTCTAAAATAAAATTTGCAAGACCTAACATACAAAAAGATTTAACACAAAAAAATAACATACAGCAAAATATATAAATATGAAAAATTCAAAAATGGTTCAGTATTATTATCTTGGCAGAGGTGCTATCAGCAACCTGCAAGAACTACTGGATATCAAAAGAACCGACGATAATAGCGATTTTGTGGTGATGGTGGTTGATGATTATTTTGAAAATAAAAACATCATCGACTTAAGTTATCTCAAATCACAAGATTTGATAATATATGCCGATACCCGCGAAGAACCAAAAACAAGCTATGTAGATCAACTTACTAATCAAGTTAAATCGAAAGGCTATTTACCAGTAGCCGTTGTTGGTATTGGAGGTGGTAGTGCTATGGATATTGCAAAGGCTATCTCTGTTTTGTTAACAAATCCCGGTCCATCAGAAGATTACCAAGGATGGGATTTAGTTAAAAACGCACCCATCTATAAGATAGGAATACCGACTATTGCAGGAACTGGGGCAGAATTTACAAGAACCGCAGTGCTTACTGGTCCAACTAAAAAACTGGGAATTAATTCAGATCACAGTGTATTCGATCAAGTAATATTAGATGCAGATTTATTGAAAACTGTACCCATCAATCAATTTGTTTATACTGCAATGGATTGTTATGTACACAATGCAGAATCGCTTTTAGGAATGATAAATGATTCCATGACCATTGCATTGGCCGAAAAGGCTTCTGAACTAATTGAAGAAATATTTTTAGGAGAAATGGACCATGAAAAACTATTGGTGGCTTCATCAATGGGTGGGCTAGCTGTTGCGAATTCAAGCGTTGGTATTTGTCATCCTTTGTCTTACGGTTTAAGTATAGAACTGGGGTTGCATCATGGCTATGCCATTTGTATTGCGTTTAATCAACTCGATGAATACTATCCTCAGGTAAAGAAATTTAAAGAGATATTAAAAAAATTCAATATCACTTTACCAAAAGTAATAAACGATACCATAACAGATGAACAATTGGATAGAATGGCTGAGGCCACATTGAAAAACGAAAAGCCTTTGTCGAATGCATTTGGTCCAGATTGGAAAAATGTATTTTCAAAAGAAAAGGTCATAGAACTATTAAAAAAAATGTAAATATTATGCCAGGATATGAATTAATCGGAAAAGAAGAACAAGAACAATTGATGGATATTTTCAATACCAGCAATGGTGTTCTGTTTCCTCATGGATTTGATGCACTTAGAAACAACCGTTATCGGGTGCGCGAATTTGAAAAGAAATTTGCGGAAAAAATGGGTTCTAAATACGCCCAAGCCATCACTTCGGGCACAGTCGCTCAAGTGGTAGCCATGCTAGCCATGGGTGTTAAACCCGGTGATGAAGTGATTACGCAGGCCTTTACTTTTGTAGCAACTGTAGAAACTATTATTGCCATTGGTGCAGTACCCGTGATAGTGGATGTCGATGATACCTATAACATGGATCCAAAAGAATTGGAAAAAGCCATAACATCAAAAACAAAATTAATTGTTCCGGTACACATGCTTGGTAACACAGCAGCTATGGATGAAATTATGGCCATCGCTGCGAAACACCAAATTGCAGTTTTAGAAGATAGTTGCGAAGCCTTGGGTGCAACGTACAATGGAAAATTTGCAGGTACCATAGGTCATGTAGGTATATACAGCCTTGATTTTGGTAAAACAATTACGACTGGAGAAGGAGGTATGATAGTAACCGATGATGAAACCATCTATAAGTTTTGTAAAGAATACCATGACCATGGGCATGAAAGTAATCCTGCTTTTCCTAGAGGAAGAGATACCAGAACAATGGCTGGCATGAATTATAGAATGAATGAAATGCAAGGAGCTGTTGGCATGGCGCAACTTGAAAAATTGGATACAATTTTAGCTGCCAATAGAAACAATAAAAATTATCTAGAAAAGCATATTCAAGCAGATAAAATAATATTCAGACGTTTAACGGATGCATCAGGTGATTTAAGTGACACACTTATATTTAATTTTGAAACCCAAGCCCAGGCGTTAAAATTCGTTGATTTGTACAAAGTAGCAGGTTATGGCACTAAAAATATTCCAGATGCTATTGATTGGCATTTTACAGGTACTTGGAACCATATGTTTGCCGATGTACCCCGCTATCGCGATACATGGAAAACAGAATGGCAGCGTTCAGAAGCATTGTTATATCGATCGGTTGCTTTGCCAATTAATGTTAAAACAACCCAAGAGGCCTTGATGGAACATGTGAAGGTAATTAATCAAATATTAGATCAAATCTGATGGTTGTTGCCATAATAACAGCAAGAGCAAACTCCAAAGGACTACCAGGCAAGAACATGATGGATCTTGGTGGTATGCCGCTAATTGAACATTCAATGAAAGTGGCTTGTGAATCAGCGGAATTTGATGCTGTTATTTTGAGTACAGATTTAATAGAGGCCATCAATTTGGCAAAAGAAAAATATCCAAAAATAGAAGTGCCATTTGTCCGTCCCGAAAATTTGTGCGGCGATACAACTACCCATGTGGAAGTTATCAATCATTTATGTGATTATTTTGAAAGTGAAAATAGAAAAGTAGATTATTTAGTGCTATTGCAACCTACTACACCATTTCGACTTCCATCTGAAATGAATGAAGGAGTTAGCTTGTTGAAAAATGGTGCAAGTTCGGTGCTTGGCGTAACCCCTGTGATGCATCATCCAGCTGATTATTTATACAAAAATAAAGCAGGTAAAATTGAATACATTATGCCCGATTTTAAAGCGACCCGAAGACAAGATTTTCCAACAGTATATTTTAACAATGGGGCTTTCTATGGCTGCAGCTTAACGTTTTTCAAATCAACACAAAGTTTTTTTGACTCTGAAAGTGAGCTATTGGTAATGAGTGAAAATTCATTATTTGATATTGATACAGCTTTTGATATGAAGCTAGCAAGAGCAATAATCGCTTAATCTAATTATAATAACCTATGTTCGGGATAACCAACTTCAATTTAATAACAGCGAAACAGCCCCAAGCTATTATCTTAAAGCAGGTTGAAGTAAATGTTCTAAAAAAAAATAGGATTAATATATTATAGCAAAATATCATTGGTAGCAAAAATATTATTTTGAAAACGAAGCTGCGGGTTGAGTCCACGAATGGCGTGAAATTTCCCTTTTTCAGGGATGAAGGGCGAGCCTGCGCGTGAAGAAAAATGGAAATTTCTCATTCGTGGTGGGCTTTTTTGCCTACTTTTTTGCCCAAACAAAAAAGTAGGAGATGAGATATGATCATTCATCATGTGGTATAATGATTTTGGAAACATTCTTAACTTGAACTCACTTTATAATAACAAGAAAAATGAAACCATATTTTGAAATAAAAGGAAGAAAAATAGGCTATGATTTCGATCCATTGGTAATTGCCGAAATTGGCATTAATCATGAAGGATCCTTAAAAACAGCTTTAGAGATGGTAGACGCAGCCTATGCCGCTGGGGCCGAAATTGTAAAACACCAAACCCATATTGTATCAGATGAAATGTCGGGAGCCGCTAGGAAAACGATTCCGGGCAATGCCACTGTTTCTATTTACGATATCATGGAACGTTGTGCTTTAAATGAAGAAGAAGAGTTAGAAATGATGCGATATACCGAATCGAAAGGCATGATTTTTATAAGCACTCCTTTCTCAAGAGCAGCGGCAGAGCGTTTGAAAAAATTTGATATACCTGCCTATAAAATTGGTTCGGGCGAATGTAATAATTACCCTTTGCTCGAACACGTTGCATCCTTTGGAAAACCAATCATTCTAAGCACTGGCATGAACACAATAGAAAGTGTAGAGAAGGCCGTTCATATTTTCAGAAAGCACAAAGTGCCTTATGCTTTATTGCACTGTACCAATGTGTATCCAACACCTCCACAATTGGTGCGTTTAGGAGCCATTGCAGAACTCGAACAACATTTTCCTGATGCAGTTTTAGGCTTATCGGATCATACTGTTAATAATTATGCTTGTTTGGGCGCAGTAGCAGTGGGTGCCTCAATTTTAGAAAGACATTTTACAGATAGTATGAGCCGACCAGGACCTGATATTATTTGTTCGATGGATACCAAAGTCATGAGCGAATTGATTGAAGGTTCAAAGATTTTGAAGTTAGAAAGAGGCGGGCATAAAGGTCCTGTGAGAGAAGAACAACCTACTATTGATTTTGCTTTTGCAACAGTGGTAGCTATCAAAGATATTCAAGCAGGTGAATTGTTTACTGCAGATAATATTTGGGTGAAAAGACCAGGCACTGGTGAGATTCCAGCAGAACGTTACACGGAATTATTTGAGATGAAAGCCAAAAGTTTCATTGCCTCGGATACACAAATTAGTTGGTCGCATACTGATGCCAAGTAATTGTTGAACATGTTTATTAGTTTTAAAGGTTTGATACAGTGTACAGTGTTACCTTTGCAAATGACAACATCCAATTCAAAGAATTGATAATGATTCAAAAAAAGAAAATAGTTTTTTTAACGGGCACCCGCGCAGATTTTGGTAAATTAAAATCGCTAATTGAAGTGGTGCTAAAAGTAGACCATTTGGAAGCACATATTTTTGCAACCGGTATGCACATGGATTCTAAGTACGGAAGAACTGTGGATGAGATTCAGAAATGTGGCTATCCCAATATTTTCAGTTATATCAATCACCATGAATACGATAGCATGGATACGATACTATCAAAAACGATTGATGGATTTTCGGGTTATGTTAAAGAACTAAAACCAGATCTTATCATCATCCATGGTGATAGGGTAGAAGCACTTGCAGGCGCCATTGTAGGGGCCTTAAACAACATATTAGTGGCACATATTGAAGGGGGTGAAGTTTCTGGCACCATCGATGAACTGATTCGACATGCAGTAAGCAAAATGAGTCATGTGCACTTTGTGGCCCATGATACTGCCAAAGCGCGATTGTTGCAAATGGGTGAAGTGCCCGATTCTGTCTTTGTTATTGGTTCTCCCGATGTCGATGTGATGCTTTCCGATAGGTTGCCAACTTTGGAGCTTGTGAAAGATTATTATGAAATAAAGTTTGATAAGTATGCTATGGTGATGTTCCATCCAGTAACAACAGAATTCGATCAGATTTATGATCAGGCGAATAATTTAGCCGATGCTTTAATTGAATCTGGTAAAAATTATGTAGTGGTATTTCCCAACAACGATATGGGCAATGATTATATTCTGAGAAGTTTTAAAAAATTCCAGAATAATCCCAAATTTGTGGTGTATCCATCATTGCGCTTTGAGTATTTCTTAATTTTACTTAAACATGCAGAATTTATTATAGGAAATTCAAGTGCCGGCATTCGCGAGGCTCCATATTATGGCGTACCAACAATTAATATTGGCAGTCGTCAGAATAACCGTGCCTTAGGTCGCGATATGATAAATATTGACTATGATATGGCTTCAATTTTGGGAGCAATTAAAACGGCTAATAGCAAAAAATTAGAACCTATCAGACATTTTGGAGAAGGTAAAAGCGATGTGTTATTTATGAGTGAATTAAAAAAAGATTCATTTTGGAAAATTCCAAAGCAAAAGTATTTTCTAGATTTCAGTAAATCAATATGATCTTAAACAGCCTTTATGTTTTCTTTCATTATGCCTTTTTTGTTTGTGCCTATCAATTGGGTATAAAAAAGGGCTCTAAAATCAATTATTCGGGAAAAAGTTTAGTTGATAGGCCTCAAGGAAGCCATAGACTTATAGATGGCAATCAATTGGGTTTATTAGTCATCCCAATATTTTATTATAGGTTATTATTTAATATTTTCCTTTTGCCATCTAAAAAAGTTTCTGTTACTCAGGACAATGGTATTGGGTTGTACGATGAGGCCAACAGTGAAACCCCAAGATTGGATTTTATTCATAAAATGTCGGGGCAAATTCCGGGAATATACATTAATAAGCAAGAGCTTATGAATTATGAATTACCGACTGGTATCAAGTTAATATTGGGCGTAATTTATTTTTGGATTTGTTTGTTGTTATTGCCATTCACGTTGTCCAAAAACAGACAATTATATGCTTTACTAATTCATGAAATATATGAGTTATCTGTTTTATTTGTGATTGTTAAAAAACATAAAATTAAACATTTATATTATTCTTGCATTTTTGAAAAAGACTCTAATGCAGCAACCTATCTATTACAAAAGAAACATATTTATGTTACTAAAAATCCATCTGAAGATCCTTTGTACTTTCACAATCAATTTATAATAGCAGATGAGTTGGGAATTTGTAACCCTTATCAATGGGAGGAATTGGAGGCATATAGTTCAAGCATTTTTGTTAAAAAATTCAATCAATGGTTACCTGAACAATATGAACCATTGTTAACACAAAATTTAGACCAAGGGGATGGTAGTAATAAAAATGTCATTGGGTATTATTCAGGCGCATCTTGGTTAAATAAACACCTAAAAAATAATTTAACCTCGGATGCCTATAATCCTTATAAAGCAGAAGAAGAGCTAATTACATATCTTGCGGAGTTTTTAAAAAATAACACAAAATTAACGCTTAAGATTTTTTTACATCCTTTGGAAAAGAAAGTAGAGTATATAGAATTAAGTAGAAAGCATTATAGCGATAAGTTCCAAGGTACAAACTATGAAGTTGCAGATATAACCAAATCTAATTATGAAATGTTCAATGAATGTAACATAGCAATTACAATATTTTCTGGATTAATGATTTATAGATTTTACAGGGGCCTTAAGGGCATCTTTTACAATCCTTATTTCCCTAATTATCCCCTACATGGAAGTACTTTCGCCAAAATAAGCTCAAAAAATAGGGAACAATTATTTAGCCAAATAAATGAAATACATTCCATGAACAATGAAGATTTTAATATTATTAAACTGAAGGGGATGTATCAATGGGAGAAAGTACTGAATGAAAAGAATGTTCTTTTGAATTAAAAGCCTTTCATTTTTTCTATTTCATTCTATATGATAGTTTATTTAAGTTATGTCTGATAAAAATACACTCATTCTTTTAACCCATCAATTTCCGTTTTTTAACGGAGAGGATTTTTTGAATGACGAACTTGAGGTTATAGCACCATTTTTTGATAAGGTGGTAATATATCCGAGCAGAAAAAATAAAGGCAAGATACCAACAAGTAATTTGCCTGGTAATGTTGAAGTTCTCACACTTGAAAATTATACCTTTAAAGGACGTACCATCCGATTTGGAATTTTAATTGGACAAATACTTAAAAAGGAATTTATAAGGTCGCCATCCGCAAAATTCTTTTTTTCAACGCTTAGATTCAATTTATCATTACTAAAACAATGCTATTTGAAAGCGCTTGCCATTGGTAACCAACTAAAGTCAGATGAAAAAAGTTTTATTTATTCTTACTGGTGTGATGATCTTGCGTTAATAGGTTCTTTTTTAAAGTTAAATAATCCAAGTGTTGTTTTTATTTCTAGGGCACACGGTTTTGATGTTTTTGAGGAACAATCAAAATATCAACATATTTTTTTTCGGCCTTTTCAATTGTCTATGCTAGACATGCTATGCGCCGTTTCACAAGCTGGATCGATACATTTGAAAAATATGAATCCTGAATTTGCAGACAAAATTAACTTTCGATATTTGGGTATCAAAAGTAATACGGTCAGTTTCTTTGAGGAATCAGAGGTTGTAAAATTGGTTTCATGTTCGCATGTAAGATCAATTAAACGTTTGTATTTATTGATAGATGTGCTTAAGTTGGTTAAAGGTATTAAAATAGAATGGCATGTGATTGGTGATGGGTCCGGTCTTTCAGAACTTAAGCAGTTATCAGAGAAATTGCCAGACAATTGTGAAATAATATTTTATGGACATTTGAGTATAGATAAAATACATGCTTTATATGAAAGCAAACACTTTGATTTTTTGGTGAGTTTAAGCACAAGTGAAGGCTTACCTGTAAGCATGATGGAAGCGATTAGTCACGGCATACCAATCATATCTACTAATGTTGGGGGTTGTGTAGAAATTGTAAATTCAACAACTGGGCACCTCATTCCTAAAGATTTTTCAAATGAACTACTAGCGAGCCTAATTTTAAATTGCAAATCAGATAAATTTAATAATAAAAAAGCGAGAAAAGCAATTGTTGATTTTTGGAAGGGAAATTTCTTTTATAAGGCTAATTATACAATTTTTGCCAAAGACATACTTGCATTAAAGTAGATTTAAATTTATAAATTATAGGAATGATAACTATTGTAAATTACGGTTTAGGAAATCTGGGAAGCATAGAAAATATGTTAAAGAATTTAGGACTTACAGAAGTCCGGGTATCTTCTAATCATGAAGAAATTCTTAATTCAGATAAATTGATTTTACCTGGAGTCGGTGCGTTTGATGCTGGAATGGAGAGAATAGTCGACAGTGGTCTTATACAAGCATTAAATACTGCTGTATTAATTGATCGAAAACCAGTTTTAGGCATTTGTCTTGGAATGCAATTAATGTGCAATGGAAGTGAAGAAGGAAAACTTAATGGACTAGGTTGGATTGATGCGGATGCCGTTAAATTTAATTTCGACAGCTTTGAAATGAAGGTTCCACACATGGGCTGGAATTATGTCAATGTGTTAGATAAAGGCTTAGAAATGTGTTTGCCAACCCCATCAAAATTCTATTTTGTGCATTCTTATTTTGTAAAATGCAAAAGAAAAGAAGATGAAATAATAACATGTAATTATGGTCACGAGTTTGTTGCAGGGTTTAAAAAAGATAATATAATGGGTGTTCAGTTTCATCCTGAGAAAAGTCATAAATACGGCTTGGCCATATTAAAATATTTTACTGACGATAACTTATAAACCAAAATAAGCTATGCTACAATCCCGCGCAATTCCATGTTTGCTTTTAAATGAAAATGGTTTATATAAAACTATTCGGTTTAAAAATCCGCAATATATAGGCGACCCTATAAATGCGGTAAAAATATTTAATGAAAAGGAAGTAGACGAATTAATGGTTCTTGATATTACAGCAACGAAACAGAAGCGGGAACCTAATTACGAACTATTAAAAAATATGGCTAGTGAGTGTTTTATGCCTTTGGCTTATGGAGGAGGGATTACCAATTTTTCACAAGCAGCTAAGTTATTTGAAATTGGGATTGAAAAAATAGCTATAAATTCTATTGCAACTAGTAGACCAGAATTAATAACAGAAATTACTAAAGTATACGGCAGTCAAAGTGTAATTGTGAGCATTGATACTAGAAAGAATTTATGGGGTAAATATGGCATTTACATTGATGGGGGTTCAAAAAATACAGGACTAGATTTATTTGATTATTTAAGAAAGGTAGAATCAATAGGCGCAGGCGAATTATTGATAACAGATATAGATAGGGAAGGCACTTGGAGTGGTTTTAATCTTGAACTCTTAACATCAATTACCTCATCAGCTAGAATACCTGTAATTATTAGTGGAGGATGTGGAAGTTTGAAGGACATTGTTGATGCTGTTATTATTGGAAAAGCAAGTGGTGTAGCAATTGGTAGCATGGCCGTTTTCCAGAAAAAAGGAATGGGTGTATTGTTAAGCTTTCCAAAAAGTGCCGAACTTGAAAAGATTTTGGATAAAAGTGGGAGCCATTAATAAATAAAATAGAATTTAACTAGTGTAAAACGAAAACAAATATGTGTGGATTATTAGCCTATTTTCAAAAACAACCATTCGATAGAACCACGATAAATGACATCTATCAATCACTTCAATTAATCAATCACCGAAGCCCTGATGCTGAAGGTGCTATGCTCAATGAAATTACCAATTTACTAATGAAGGAAGTTGGGTAAATCTCAAACAATGAATTTATCAATTATTCAGTTGCCACATAACTGAATAAGCATAGATGACAGAGATTACACTATTACAAAATTAATATGACAATAAAGAAACAAGAAATTATTGAGTGTTCTCATTGTGTGCTCGATACACATGACGATCCAACAATGACATTTGATGCCAATGGTGTATGTAATTATTGCAGAAATTATAAAAAAAACTATGTAGATAATGCAATCACTTTAGAGGAAAAAAGGCAAATATTAGAGCGTCAGTTAAACCTCATCAAAAACGCTAAGAATGGCCCTTACGATACAATACTTGGGGTGTCCGGAGGTGTCGACAGTACCTATGCAGCCTATGTTTGTAAGCAATTGGGTTTAAATCCGCTTTTGGTGCATTTTGACAATGGGTGGAACAGTGAACAAGCGGTTAGCAATATTGAACAAATCACAAAGAATACGGGTTTTGATTTATACACCTATGTTGTGGATTGGCCTGAATTCAGAGACCTACAACTTGCTTATATCAAAGCGTCTGTGTTGGACTG
Organism: bacterium; assembly: GCA_029945665.1. GTDB lineage: Bacteria > Bacteroidota > Bacteroidia > NS11-12g > UBA955 > JABMMZ01. The sequence continues at coordinate 41,899 of JAQSCZ010000114.1, forward strand.
GGAAATACCATCGGACCATGGTTTTTTTGCCATATTGTATCGACTGGCAAATAAATTTAATATCAAATACATTTTAACAGGCCACAACCATCAAACAGAAGCAATTCTGCCTAAAACTATGCGCCATAATAAAATGGATGTAGACAACATCATTGACATTCATAAACAATTCGGAAAGTTGCCTATAAAAACGTATCCATTATTAGGTTTTTGGAGATTCAATTACTATCTAAGGATAAAGAAAATTGAACGATTCAATTTACTCGAATATATTGAAGAATATAATAAAGACAAGGCAAAACAAATCATAATTAAAGAAATGGGATGGAAGGATTATGGCGGTAAGCACTATGAATCAATTTTTACAAGATTTTATCAGGGGTACGTTTTAAAAGAAAAATTTGGATTTGAAAAGAGGAAAGCACATCTCGCCAATCTTATTTGCAGTGGTCAGATTACCAAGGAAGAAGCAAAAGCTGAATTAGCTTTGCCGGTTTACAATGAAACAGTTTACAAAGTTGACAGGAATTTTGTACTTAAAAAACTTGGTTTAAATGAAGAGCAATTTCAAGCCATGATGAACGAGCCAGTGCGTTCACATCTGGAATTTAAATCTTATATGAAAGGTTTGTACCTAAAGCACGAAAAATTCATGCGTACGATAAAACCGATAACAAAATTATTTAAAAAATAATTGATAAAATGAAGGCCGTTTTTGCGTCATAAAAATAGTTTTTTTATGATTAAAATCAATCAGACCTAAATATTATTTTAAGTAAGGTATAAACTTTACTCAAATGTCTACCCTCTGAAAACGTGATCAGGATGGTAATTTAACAATTAAAAACGTAATTTAGAAAATGTGTGGAATATTAACTATATATAAGAAAGAAGGAATAGGCCGATCTGACCTGGATTCATCACTGAAATCCTTAAATATAATTAAGCATAGAGGTCCTGATGGGGAAGGACTTATTTTGATTAATACTAAAAATCAAGAATATGAGGTTATTTTAACTGCCGATACTCCTAAAGGTATTTCAGGTATTGGAATAGAAGAAATTGATTTTAATAAGGGATATGATTTGTTATTAGCCCACAGACGCTTATCTATTTTTGATTTGAGTATAAAAGGCCATCAACCATTATTCTATAAAGAACAAGTCATTGTATTTAATGGTGAGATATATAATTTTCATGAATTAAAGGAAATTTTGATTGAAACAGGCTATACCTTTACAAGTGGCACAGATACAGAAGTTATCTTAGCTGCCTATAACCACTGGGGTAAGGATTGTTTTGCGAAATTTAATGGCATGTGGTCTTTGGCAATTTACAATCTAAAAACCGGTGAATTGACTGTATCTAATGATAGGTATGGTGTAAAACCGTTATATTATTTTATTGAAGATCAAAATTTTATATTAATGTCTGAACCAAAACAAATATTGGCATTTCCTGAAAAGATGAGAGGAATAAATACACGGGCCGTTAATATCTTTATGGATTTGGGATACCTATTTATTGACCATGGAACTTTTTTCAAAGATATATTTCGTTTTCCCATTGCAAGTCATTATTGTTTTAAAGCAGGTGAAAAAAACTTGTCTTTTATTAAAGGACCTGAGAAGTTTTATGTTTTACCCAATATTATTAAAAATGATATTTCGCAAGCAGAAGTTATAAAAACTTTTAAAAAGTTATTTTCAGACGCGGTAAAAATTAGACTAAGGTCGGATGTCAAGTTGGGTATAGCGTTATCTGGAGGATTGGATTCAACATCTATAGCATTTGTGGCTAAAGAGGTATTGCAGAATCATAATTTTACCACATTTTCAGTAATTGCCGAAAAGGGATCTGAAGGCGATGAGTCATATTATATTAATCTTGCGAACAAACAACTAGACTCAGAAAATATTCAAGTTAATCCTCTGTATGACTTTAATAAAGAGTCCTTTCTTAATCAGATTTATCAAATTGGGTCACCTGTAGCCGATACTTCATTTTTTGCACAGTATATACTTAACAAAGTCATCAAGAAAAATGGAGTGACAGTGCTATTAACTGGTCAAGGTGGAGATGAAATACTAGCTGGCTATCACCATCATTTTTATAAATACACCAGCGAACTTTTCAGACAAGGGAAAATCATTAAAGGCATTAAAGAAATAAACAAATGGTCGAAATTAAAGGGAAAAAGTAAAAGGAGTGTTTTAAATTCTGCATTTTTTGATTTTTATTTAACAACTAAGACTAAACTTGGTTTATCTAAATTTCCCTTTGATTTTCAAAATAAGATATTTTCAACGAAAAGATTAATTGATTTTTTAAAACTCGAAATTGAAATGCTGCAATTACCTTATTTTCTTCTTGCAGATGATAGGTTTAGTATGGCTTCTGCTGTGGAGACCAGAAATCCATTTTTAGATTATCGATTGGTGGACTTTGTTTTTAGTTTGCCCAATCAATATAAAATTCGTGATGGCTGGCAAAAATGGCTTTTAAGAGAAACCATGAGCGAAATGCCAGATGAAATCCGATACAGAAAGGACAAAAAGGGTTTTACAACGCCTATGCAATCTTGGATTGCATCTAATCAGGAAATGTTGAATTCACTGGCTTTAGTCAGCGATCAATATTTTCCAGAGCATATTTCCAAGCCTCTTTTTAAGCGGGCTGCAATGGGCGCTTGGATTCAAAATTTTATAATAAAAAATTGAATCCTGAAAAACTTCTCATCATTTGTTATTCTTTTCCGCCTGCTCCGGGAATAGGTGGAAGAAGATGGGCTAAATTTGCCAATTATTTGCACCGCTCGGGTTTGGATATTCAGGTACTTTCTGCTCAATACAATGGCAGCGAAAAATCTGAATGGCAGAAAGATATCCTTGCATTGGAAAAAGATAATCGCTTAAATTATTTTAACCCAAATTACCCAGGCATTCTTCAATCAGTGCCTGAAAATTGGATTCAAAAATTCAAATATCATTTTGAATTAAGAGTGCTTAAGAAACGGGTAAGGGGTAATTTTTACGACAGGTCTAGTCTGTGTAAAAAAAGTTTACTTACCTCTGTAGAAAAGTTTGTAAAACAAGGTTACATCAATATTATTATTTCAGTAGGTCCGTTTTATTATTCAAAGTATTTACTCGAAATAAAAAAGACGCACCCGCAGGTAAAATTGTTTCTGGATGTTCGCGATCCATGGACCAATAATAAAACAGCCTTTGGGTATTGGAACCTCACAAAGAAAAGGTTTGCCATTGAGAAACAAGCAGAAACTGAAGTAGCCAATGGTTATGATAAAATATTCACTGTTGCAGACGAGATGGGAGATTATTTTATTAAAGAATATGGATTAAATAAACATAAAGTAATCACCATTAAAAATGGATTTGATACCGCTGATTTTGCGCATGTAAAGTTAAAAAAAAGCGAAAAAAATAGATTGTTATTTACGGGTAATTTATATCAAAAAGCTGAAAAAAGTTTTCTCATATTAGTTGATCAACTAAAAAAGCTAAAATCAGAAAATTCTGATTTTTTCAAACATTATGAATGCCATTTTTATGGAGAAATACACCCTTCGTTTGCCACTTATTTTTCACCTGAAATAAATCTTTTTTTTCATGGAAGAATTCCACTAAACGAAGTATTCATTAAAATTTCAGAATCAGTTGCCTGCTTATTGTTTCTAACAGATGATTTAAATTTTTCATTTAGTACAAAGTTTTATGAATATTTGTCGCAAAAAAAACCAATAATAGTATTCTCATTACCTGGCCCAACGGGTATATTCATAGAAACACAGAACCTCGGTAAACAAGCAAATGCTGATAATTTAATAGCCATTCTAAAGGAAGTTGAAAGTGAGTCATTCTATCAAGGTGAATTAGATATTGCCGAGTTTGATGTAAAAAATTTAACAAACAAATTATTAATCGAAATAGGATTTAAGGATTAAGCAAAGTGAAATAATTGGAACAATTTATTGAATCATATCAACTCATTAAAAATAAAATTCCCTTGACCTTCAGGTCGAAATTAAGGGAGTTGTTTTTGAACTCTTTAGCTGCCAAGAATAGCATTTTAGGCATAAATGAATATTTGGATATTCCTAGAATTCAATTTCTATACATCCACCACTCTTTTAAGGATGAATTGGTAAATCTGGACAGACTCCTAAATAATTTAAGTAAGAATTTTACTTTTATTTCTTATTCAGATGCTGTAAACCTTATCCTACAGAATAAAATAGATAAACCATATATTTCAATCAGTTCTGACGATGGGTTTAAAAATAACTTATTTGCAGCTGAAGTTCTCAATAAATATAATATCAAGGCCTGTTTTTTTATTAATCCAGGCTTAATAGACGAAAAGAACTATGATAAAATAAAGGAACATTGCGCTATTAAATTGCATATGCCACCAATTGAATTTTTAAGTTGGAAAGAGGTAGAACATTTACAATCAAATGGACATGAAATTGGAGCGCATACCATGTTTCATGACAATGTGGCCAGCCTAACATCGGAGCAATTAAAAGCTGATTTAGCCGCTTGCTATAACAGCATTATGATCCAATGCGGAGAGATAAGGCACTTTGCATTTCCTTATGGTCGTTTTCATGATTTCAATGCAATCGGTCGAGAAGCTGTTTTTGAGAATGGATTTATTTCTTGTGCTTCAGCTGAAAGGGGTTGCCACATTAATATATCAAATCAATTAAATAACAGTGAATTATGTATTAGAAGAGACCATATTATTTTAGATTGGCCCATGGAACATGTTAATTATTTCTTAGTTAATAATGTAAAAAAATGGAATCAAATGAATAATTATTTTCCCTATTAATAAAGAATGAAAATATTAATTCTAACATCCGCTTTAAATGGCACAGCTGCTCATCATTTAGAAGTTATATTGAAGGAGCCAAGTATTCAGGTTGTAAGTGTCATTTATAGTCAAGGAGCTCCAAAATCTTTCTATAAAAAGGCCTTTCAGAAATTTAGAAAAATTCTTAAAATCGGTTTATTAGGCGCTTTAAACGGTATAAAAATGCGAAAATGGTACCATGAAGATGTTTCAAAATATGTTAAAATACAAAATTTAGAAGACTTGTGCAAAGCAAATAGGGTGCCTTTTAGTAAAACAATGAGTATCAATTCTGAAGATACTATTGAATTGTTTAAAGCATCTGGTGCTGAAATAGGAATAAGTTTAGGCAATGGCTATATTACCAATAAAATATTTACAATTTTACCAGAGGGTATGTTAAATATTCACCATGAAATTTTACCAGAATTTCAAAATGCCCAAAGTGTAATATGGCAAATTTATAATGGCTCCAATAAAACGGGTTATACCATTCATAAAATCAACAAGAAAATTGATACAGGTGAAATTTTATACCAAAAAGAATTGCCCATCATTTTCAAAGGGACCCTTGCAGAGACTGTGTCAGCATCCTATGCAGAAGTATTGAAACAATCTGCAATTGGGCTTGTTACAGTTTTGAAGGATTATAGGTTTTTTTTAAAATCTGCGGTTGTTCAAAGGGTTGGTCATACCTACACAACACCTAGTTTTACTCAATTTTTGAAAATGAAGAGGCAATTTAAAAAATTAATAAATACAATTTAATTGAAAACATTAAAAATACTTACGGTTGTTGGAGCGCGTCCTCAATTTATAAAAGCTGCAGCTTTAAGTAAGGCAATTAGCGTAACAGAGGGAGTGGAAGAAATATTGGTGCACACAGGACAACATTTTGACCAGAACATGTCCGATATATTTTTTAAAGAAATGGGATTGCCTAAACCCCATTATCAACTCAACGTGAATGGCTTAAACCATGGTGCTATGACAGGAAGGATGATGGAAGGTATCGAAGATATACTGGTAAAGGAACAGCCAGATGTTCTGCTGGTTTATGGCGATACTAATTCAACATTGGCAGGCGCATTAGCGGCTAAAAAACTTCATATTAAAGTGGCTCATGTTGAAGCAGGTTTGAGAAGTTTTAATATGAAAATGCCTGAGGAGGTCAATCGAATATTAACGGATCGTATGTCTGATTTTCTCTTCTGCCCTACCCAAACTGCCATTGAAAATTTAAAGAAGGAAGGTTACGATAACTTCGAATCTATAATCGTTAATACTGGAGATATAATGCTGGATAGCCTATTATTATTTTCAGAATTTGCAGAGCAAATGGCCTTAAAAGTCAAAGAAATGGCGAATGTTCCATTTGTATTGTGCACCATTCACAGGGCTGAAAATACAGATGATAGTACAAGATTAAACGCCATTTTCGAGGCACTTAATAAAATCGCAAACGAAAAGAAAATTATCATTCCCTTACATCCGCGCACTAAACAAAAATTAGATAATATAAAGCTTCACCCTAATATACTTTTGACAGATCCATTGGGTTATTTTGATATGCTCTATCTCATTCAACACTGTGATTTGGTGATGACAGATAGTGGGGGATTGCAGAAGGAAGCATTTTTTAATAAGAAATTTTGCATTACCTTGAGAGATGAAACAGAATGGATAGAATTGGTAGGAGCCAACTGTAATTATTTAACTGGGGCTAATTCTGATCTAATTTACAGCACTTATAAAGCACTTTCAAGTCAACCTTTTATTGAAACCAAAGCATTTTACGGAAACGGAACAACTGCATTTAAAATATTGGAAATAATAATGCATAGTCTTGTTGACTGATAATTATCAGTTCAACGGATAAAAAACTAATATCATACAAAGCTTACTTACCTTTGCAATGTATTAAACAAAACACAAAAAATGCAACATATATTAGAAAATCACCCTTATATCCAACAAATAATTGCCTTGGAAAAGCAATATGAGGACCGAACTGAGTTGCATAAAAAGGTAGGTGGTTTATTGCAAAAAATGGGGGCAGATGATGCGTTTATTAAATTAGTAATTAAAAGAAATTTCGAAGATGATGGTTTTTTAAAGCAAGAATGGAGTGAGTATAATATCCCCTATTTTTTTATTTATGAAACTGCCGATATTAATGTAAAAATTCACTTTTTCCCAGCCATGGAACATTATGTGAAGGGCACTGCAGCACATTGTATTCATCACCACAATAATTACATTCTAACGACTGCTGCTATTTTTGGTTCTGGTTACGAAACCATGTTATTTGACAAGCATGTTGAAATGAATTCTGCGACTTTGGAGTGTAAATTGAAAATAACAAAACATTTTACGCAAGAGGCGTATCCTGTTCATACCATCGATGCTTGGGAACCCCACATTGTCTACAATCCTGAAATTTATTCTGCCACTTTGCAATTGTGGACACCCGATCAAAAGCGCAACACAGACGGTTTAAGAACAAACCCACTGCTTAAAGCTTTAAAAGTACCATTGCGTAAAATGCTTTATCTCTTTGGAATAGAGAAAAAATTCGGCATTGCACCAAAGCATACGTATCAATGGTATCCGGAAGGTGACCATTTTAAAGCCATAGAAGAAAATGAATATTTTGAGCCTACCCGAAAATCTATTGGCGAAAAAGTGAATAATTTTTCAATTCAAACGGTCTGTATATTCATGCAAAGACGGGGTGTGGTTGATAAAGCATTCATTGAATCAATACTTTCAAAAAAGACTTTACCAGCTTACTATCACAAATGGTTAAACATGCTTTTAAACGACGAAACCATTCCTGATTCCTTTTGTAAATCTGAGATTAATATTCCACAAAGAAAGTATAATATGCAGGATGTGATAAATGCTGCAAGCGCTCAGTCGATTTAATTTAACGTGAAAATTATTTATTATTCTCCTCATCCTACCCATGATATTGTCAGTGAGGTGGGTTACGCCACACATCAACGTGAGGTAATAAATGCGCTTAAAAAACTAGGCCATCAAGTGCTTCCAGTTATCATGGGTGGTACCGAAAAAGGCAATCTCTCTTCTGCTGGTATTCCCGCTCCCAAAAACAGTTTTAAAGCCAAGATTAAACATTTTATTCCCCGTTTTATATGGACATCACTTAAAGATTTTCAATTGATGCAACATGATCGTTTAGCAGCACAAAAATTAGAGGAAGCAATAATTGCCTTTCAACCCGATTTAATCTATGAACGTTCGGAATACTTGCAAGACAGGGGAGTAGCCATTATTAAAAAGCATAAGATTAAATATTTTCTGGAAATTAATGCCCCTTTTGCTGAGGAAATGAACGGATTCGAAGGGTATTCAATTTGGCATACTATTGCCCATAAAAAAGAACAAAATAAGAACAATCAAGCCGATCAAATTTTTGTTGTTTCATCAGCCCTCAAAACATTTGTTGAAAATACGTATCATATTTCATCCTCTAAAATAATTGTACAACCCAATTGTATTAATCTCGAAAATGTAAAAACTGACGAACTCAAAATTAGAGAGATTAAAAGTATGTACCAATTGGAGGTTAAAAAGGTAATAGGTTTTGTTGGTTCTATCTTTCCCCACCATGGCGTTGATATTTTGATAGATGCTTTCACAATAGTTGCTAAAGTGCATCCCGATGCATTGCTTTTGATTGTTGGCGATGGGAGTATTATAAATGACTTAACTGCAAGAGTTAATTCAAATGGGATGGCCAATAAAGTGTGTTTTGCTGGTAAGCACGATCACAGTGCAGTGTTTAATTTCATTGCTGTAATGGATATGTGTGTGATGGCCAAGTCAAATTGGTATGGCTCTCCCATAAAAATATTTGAGTATGGTGCCATGCATAAGCCTGTAATTGCTCCAAATACAGCTCCAGTAAGAGATGTTATGGAAAACAAAGTGAATGGATTAGTGGTAGAGATGAATGAAGTGAAAATGGCCGAAGCAATTCAAACTTTACTCGATAATCCAGCATTAGGTTCGACACTTTCAAATAAGTTCTATTCGGATATAACCCAGCAATATACTTGGGAAATTGCTGCTCAAAATATTATCTATGCATTTTCAAAAAATTAGAATAAGTAGCACTTATTCAAGGTATATTTCACGTTTTTAATGAAAACATTTTCTCAACTTAAAAAAAATCTGAAGCAAGACTTTAATGGTTTAAAAACGATTAAAATTGCACTACTAGGCGATTCAGCAACACAATTTTTAGTGCAGGCATTGCGGGCTACTGGCTATGAGGCAGGTTATGACTTGCAAATTTGGGAGGCAGATTTTAATCAAATTGAACGTCAGGTTTTTGACCCAAGTTCAGAGTTTTATGAGTTCAAACCAGAATTGGTCATTTTATTTCATTCCACCCACAAATTATTAGCAAAATACAACAAGTCAAAACCCGAATATTTTCAGCAATTAGCAGACAATAGGATTGATGAAATTAATTCATTGGTTGCCGCGATTAATGGTCAATTAAGTACTAAAATTATTTATTACAATTACCCAGAGATCAATGATTCAGTCTTTGGAAATTATGCCAATAAGTTAGAATTATCGTTTTTATTCCAATTGCGAAAACTCAATTTCGAGATAATGAAATTGTCAACTCAGTTGACTAATTTTTACATTTCAGATTTGTCTACTATTCAAAATTTATTAGGTCACTCTGCCTTATTCCAAACATCTGTTTATATCAATACTGAAATGGTTTTGAGTATAGATGCTTTACCTTTTGTAGCAAAGCAAACCGTTGATATAATTACGGCTATGCTGGGCCAGTTTAAAAAATGTGTCATACTCGATTTAGATAATACAGTTTGGGGAGGCGTAATTGGTGACGATGGAATAGAGAATATACAAATTGGAAGTTTGGGAATTGGTAAAGCATTTACGGAATTTCAATATTGGGTGAAGAAACTTAAAAACAGAGGTATAATTGTTGCAGTTTGTAGCAAAAATACTGAGTCAGTTGCTAAAGAACCATTTGAGAAACACCCAGATATGGTGCTTAAATTCGATGATATTGCTGTGTTTGTAGCCAATTGGGAAAATAAACCGGATAACATTCGACTGATACAAAGCATTCTCAATATTGGTTTTGACTCAATGGTATTTTTGGACGATAACCCATTTGAAAGGAATATTGTGAGAGAAAATATTCCTGGTATTACAGTTCCTGAATTACCAGAAGATCCTGCCGATTATCTTGAATATTTATACACACTCAATTTATTTGAAACCGTTTCTTTTTCAAATGAAGATACCGAAAGAACAAAGCTATATCAAGTTGAAGCACAGCGCAACGTATTACAACAAAAGTTCACCAATGAAACTGAATTCTTAGAGAGCTTAAACATGCGCTCATTGGTGGAGCCTTTTAATAAATTTAATATTCCGCGTGTTGCCCAATTATCTCAGCGGTCGAATCAGTTTAATTTGCGTACTATACGCTATACAGAGTCGGATATTGAATTAGTTTCCAATTCCGATAATTTCAATACATTTGCATTCACACTAGAAGATAAGTTTGGCGACAATGGGTTGATTTGTGTAATCGTTCTTAAAGCAGAAGATAAGGAAACATTATTTATAGAAACTTGGCTAATGAGCTGCAGGGTATTGAAAAGAGGAATGGAGGCATTTACCCTCAATACGATTGTCGATTTTGCTGCAAATAATGGATTCAGGTTTTTAGTTGGAGAATATATTCCTACTGCTAAAAATGAAATGGTTAGAGAACATTATTCCAAACTGGGATTTGTTGCGATGACAGATAACAAATGGCTATTAAACTTAGATAATTTTGAAAATAATAAGTGTTATATTAATAAAAAATAAACCGCAACCTGCCCTAAACTTGATTCAGGGAAGCAGCATTAACTTAGTATAGTGTTCACGGACACAATAAAAGCAAAATGAAGTGAGTAAAGCCTAAAAAAGAAAAAATAATAAATTTAATAAAATGGAAAGAAATGAGATTTTAAAACAAGTGAATGCAATTTTTGTTGACATTCTTGACAATGAAACATTGGTGCTAAGCGATTCAACTACGGCCAATGATGTTGAAGATTGGGATTCCTTAACACATATTCATTTGGTAGTTGCCATCGAAAAGGGTTTTGGTATCCGTTTTACTTCACAAGAAATTCAAAGTTGGAATAATATTGGAGAATTAGTAGATTGTATCGCATCTAAAAAATAATAATAAGCGCAAAATGAATCAAGAACAGACCAGCACAATGAATTACATCGTTGAGCAAATTTCAATTAAAAATCAACTGCACAGCAAGAAAATTACTAAGAATTTAGCCAAATTTGATGAGGCCTATTTCAAACGAGCAAATGATTTTTTAAAACGCTATGCAACCTTGCTACAGAATGAAGGTAAAACGCTAGATTATTCGATTGATTGCTACTTGCAAATGATTGCAGATGTTAATTATGAATCTGTTCAATTTCTACAAACTGGAGAATATACTAGCAAATCTTTTGATGAAGTAAATCAACGTGTTTACAACAATCCAAGTGTAATGGAGTATTATATGCATGGCTTATTGTTATCACAGTTTTTATGGACTCATCACTACGATATACTTTTATATTTCAATAAAATTATTAATCAAAATGCGGCCCATATCAATAACTACCTTGAAGTTGGTGGTGGACACGGTCTTTATATTTCCGAGGCAATTGGTATTATTGGAGATAAAGCGAATTACGACTTAGTAGACATCAGCAAAAGTTCACTTGAAATTGCTAAAAAAATGATTAGTAACGACAAAGTGAATTACATGCTGACAGATGTTTTTGAATACTTTCCTGAAAATAAATACGATTTTATTACCATGGGCGAAGTGTTGGAGCATGTTGAAGATCCAGTGAGTTTATTGAAAAAATTGCATACACTTTTAAGTGAAAATGGTAAATTGTATATTACAACACCTACCAATGCACCTGCAATAGATCATATCTACTTATTTAAAAATGCAGATGATATTCGCAAAGTCATCCATGAAGCTGGTTTCAATATAGAAAATGAATTTTGTATTTACTCCGAAGATATGCCTGTAGAAAAGGCTGAGAAATACAAGGTTTCTATGATGTATGCAGGCGTTTTAACCAAAAAGTAATAGGATGCTTCAGTTTGGCGAAAATAAGCGCTTAGCTGGCCTTGAATTCCATCATGTTGGCCTCGTTGTAGAAAGTATTGAAACTTCTATCAGTCATTATTCTGCACTTTTTGGAACAGAAAATATTTCTAATGTTTATAAAATAGATTCACAAAAAGTGAATGTTTGTTTCGTAAAAGTTGGCCCTACTAGCTTTATTGAATTAGTTGAACCACTTGGAGAAGATTCTCAGGTTTATAAACTATTAAAAAAACGCGTAAGCTATTACCATGTTGCTTACAAAGTTGATCAAATAATAGATGCTGTAAAGCAACTTGAATTGCTTGACTATAAAGCAATGGATTATTTTAGTTCAGAAGCATTTGATGGAAAAAGATGTATTTTTTTATTCTCACCTGAAGCACATTTAATTGAATTAATTGAAAGATAAGCTCGGCTATTATTGCTGAATTTTAGATGTCATGTTATTTAACTCACTCGAATTTTTAGGATTCTTTTCCTTATTCTTTTTTACTTACTGGCTTGTTTTTAAACAAAACCTTTTCGCTCAAAATATTTTTTTGTTACTGGGTAGTTATGCCTTTTATGCTTGGTGGGATTGGCGTTTTCTTTCTCTAATCTTAGGAAGTTCAATACTCAACTATTTTTTGGGTATCTATATCCAAAAAAGTACACGTAATAGCACAAAAAGATTACTTGTAGGTGTTGCCATTTTTCAAGGTGTCGGCTTGCTTATATTGTTCAAATATGCCGATTTTTTTATCACTTCATTTGTCGATATTAGCAAATACATTGGCTTAAATACAAATCTACATACGCTAAATTTAATATTACCACTAGGCATTAGTTTTTATACATTTCGAACCCTGAGTTATATTCTTGATATTTATAAAAACAAGATTCAACCTACCACCAATTGGGTTGTTTTCTTTTCTTATATCGCCTTCTTTCCTTCACTAATCTCGGGTCCAATAGATAGAGCATCAGCGCTTATACCGCAGCTTGAAAAGAAGCGAAATTTTGACTACTCACAAATGTCTGATGGTTTGCGACAAATTTTATGGGGATTATTTAAAAAAATGGTTATTGCAGATAATTGCGCAGCCCTTACGAATCAAATTTTTGACAACTATTTAACCTATCCTGCTAGCTCATTAGTGTTGGGTGCATTCTTCTTTACAATACAAATTTATGCCGATTTTTCTGGTTATTCCGACATGGCCATTGGGGTGGCTCGATTATTAGGTTTTAGTATTACCCGAAATTTTAACTATCCATTCTTTTCACAAACCATTGCTGAGTTCTGGCAAAAGTGGCATATCTCGCTTACTTCTTGGATGACTGATTATGTATTCGCGCCGCTTAATATTGCGTTCAGAGATTATGGAAATTTAGGTTTAATATTGGCCATATTTATTAATTTTATGACTGTTGGCATTTGGCATGGTGCTAACTGGACATTCCTGTTTTATGGATTTGTTCAAGCTTGTTTATTTCTCCCAATGATATTTAGAGGTACCTTATTTAAGAAAAAAAAGTTTCAAAAAGACAGAACATGGCCTACGTTTGGCGAATTGAGAAATATGATCGGAACATTTATTTTAGTTATGCTTTCGACTATCATTTTTCGAGTAGAATCGCTTTCTCAAGGGTTCATCTTTTTTAAAAGAATGATATCTACTTCGCTCTTTTCAATCCCTGAAATTACAAACAATAGGACCAATGCAATAATTGCAATAATATTTATAGCTATTCTAATTCTTAGTGAATGGTTGCAACGCCATAAGGAACATGCGTTGCAGATTAATGGTATAAAGCAAACAGCCATTCGTTTTGGTATTTATTACGGGTTAATTTTCTGTATCATTTATTATGGCGCTTCAGGTAATAATCAATTCATTTATTTTAAATTCTAAGGCATTGAAAAAATTTATTACCAAGTTGCTTTTAATGTTGCCCATTCTGTTATTGATAATTGGCATAAATTTCAAGGAAGATCCAGCCAATATTTTTAGAAGGGGTCCATACGAACAGGGCATAGTAAAATACTTAAATGAAGGTAAAAATGTTACCAATGTTACTAATTATGATGAACGATTGTTGCAAAAATATTTTATCAATGAAATGAAGGATTGTCCCGATGTAATAATTTTAGGCTCTAGCAGGGTAATGCAGTTAGGTAATGCGTATTTCCCAAATGAAAAGTTGATAAATAATGGGGTAAGTGGTGCATCAATTGAGGATTTGTTGGCTATTTATGACTTATACGAAAATAAGGGGTGTAAAATTAAGAAGGTTAAGATAGGTTTAGATCCTTATTTCTTAAATGAAAATAACGATCAATCAAGATGGAAACTACTAGCGAATGAATACAATGAGATGCTTGCAAAACTAGGTTTATCTGAATACACAGAGAAAACAATAATGGCTGAATCAGAGGTTGTAAAGTATAAGCAATTGTGGTCGGTGTCTTATTTTAAAAGCTCATGGAGTTACTTTATTCGCGGGGTTGATGTGCATTATCGACCAACAACGGAAGCCAATAATAAAGATTTTACTAAACTAACGGATGGCTCTATCATTTATGGAGAAAGTTCAAGAAATTCTTCCCTCGAAACTATCAATCGATATGCAACGCAATCAATCACAGAAACTCCGATGTATTCAATGAGAGAATTTACTAAAATTTCAACTAAGTATCAGATAATTTTGTCTCAATTTATTGCCTATTTACAATCTAAAGAGGTGGAGGTTGAATTTTTCATTTCACCTTATCATCCTATTGTATTCGATTATATCAAGAAAAGCAAAGATTATCAAATCGTTTTCGAAGTTGAAAAATATTTTAACCAATTGGCTGACGACCGCAAAATAAAATTGATTGGTAGTTATTCACCCTATACTTACAATTTTATAGACTCAAACTTTTTTGATGGGTTTCATTGCAAAGGTGAATCTTTGAATATGGTATTCGCAAAACAAAATCAAATCGATTCCTTAAAATGAGAATTGCATTACTTGCTGATGGCATTTGGCCAGATACTATTGGTGGGATGCAAAAACATTCCTTCTACTTGGCGAAGTATTTTGCTTTAAACGGCATTAAGGTTGATTTATTTTATTGTGCGAATGATGCGGCACTAGTCATTAAGCAATTTTCATTCGATGAAACACTTAATATTCGATTTTTTAAAGTTAATTTCCCAAAAGTAAAATTTTCGTTTCCTGGACATTATGTCTATAATTCCTACCGATATTCAAAAAGAATTTATCAGTTGTATATCAAGCAAGGTCCTTATGATTTCATCTACTCACAAGGATTTACAGGATGGTATTTTGTGAAAATGGGCGTCCAACTAGGCAGTAATTTGCATGGATTGGAAATGTATCAAAAGGCGTTTGGATTAAAGTCTAAATTGGCTCAGTTCATCTTGAGAATACCTGCCAATACAATTATTCGCAAAAGTGCAATTAGCTTTTCATTAGGAGGAAAACTGACTCAAATTTTAACCACTCAAAAGGCCTTAAAAATTAGGGAAACACCCATCGGTATTGGAGAGGAATGGTTATTTAACAAACCCGTTAGTAATACTACAATCAATTTTATCTTTGTAGGTAGAAACGAAAAGAGAAAGGGTTTAGATTTATTATTTCAAGCGCTTCAAAAGTTAGATGATAAACAATTTATTTTTCATTTTATAGGCATTGATAAACCCACCATTATTTCAGAGAGCAAGCATTTAATTTTCCATGGTGAATTAAGGGATGCTGAAAAAATAAGAGGCATTGTTTCTCAATGCGATTGTTTAGTATCTCCAAGTATAGCCGAGGGCATGCCGACTGTTATTTTAGAAGCCATGGCCATGAATTTAGCTGTAATCGCTACCGATACAGGGGCCACAAGTTTACTAGTTGGCAAGCAAAATGGCTTATTAATTCAACCTGATAACTTATCACAATTGATAGAAAGCCTTCAATATTTTTGTCAAATTCCTAGTGAAGAACTCCATATTCTCAAACAATCTTCTTATAAAATAGTAGCCGAAAAATATATTTGGCCTGTGTCAATACAGGTTACTATTAATGCGCTAAAACCATAGTGGTTTTTTGATTTTCTAATCTGGATTTTTGTTCGCGCAACTTCATTTTTACTATTTTGCATGAAAAGTAATAAATGAAGAAAAACAAAAAGAATCCATTCCCAAAGTAGTTCCCTGTTCTTACTAATCGCACAATAAACCAAATAAAGATACCTTGGTTCATAACCGTGTATGTTCTTAATTCTTGGTTTTCGTAACCTCTTCGCCATAAAAAATTCTTAAATAAAAATATAAAGAATAAACTTAATCCGAGTAATCCCGTTTCTGACATTAATCGCAAGAACAATGAATTGGCATCATTCGCGTTAAATGCACCATATCTGAGTAAGAAGTCTTTATCAAAAAAATTGCCAAATTTATCTAAATAGTTTTTTTCGTGTGTTCCTAATCCCGTGCCAGTAATTGGATTATCAATGAAGGAAGCCTTTGCTACCATATAGTTCGAGAAAATGGCAAAACTACTAGAGTTTAAACTTGATGCTTCTTTTTTGCTGAATTTTTTAGCAGTGAAGGCGTTTATTGTTTCAGTATATTTGATATTGAACTCCTGCCATCCATCTTTAACATTCGAAAAGAGAACAGTTAGAGATAGAATTACAAAAGGAAGTAAAAGGATTTTCCAACTGGTTAAAGAAAAATACTTCCTATTGTAAAACCAAAAAATTATGATTAAAGCAAAACCAATTAAGCCTGCTGTTGAGAATGTTAAGACAAAACAAGTTCCAACAATTAACAAATTTAGAAATTCGCGCGATATGCCGCCAAATTTGCGGATTACAGAAAAATTAGAGAATAAATAGAAAAATGCAGGGATTAATGCTACTGCCAAGAAATAGGGCTCACCCATTAAGCTATAAACCCTATAAAGTCCGAATGTAGTTGTTCTGATATCTTTACTTATATGAATGCCACTCAAATGTAAAAACTCCTCAAAAATGCCATATAATGATACGATTACAGCAATACTAATATACCACTTGAATACTTTTTTGAGATTGAAATTATTGTAGGAAAGAAATGTATAATAAGCAATGGAGGTAAACGTAATACCAATAATTTGTTTCATTACTTTAAAATCAAACGAATTCTCAAGCCAAGTTATAAGCAGTGTAACACCTATAAGCAAGCCTGCAAATCCGAAAAACCACCCAGGTAGTAGCTTCAAGGATTTTTTAGAAAACAAGTAGTAGAAAATGCTAACAATAAAAAACAAATAATAGACGTAAAAATCAAAAGGTAAAATGAATCTTAGAATGATAAAATCATCCATAAAAATGGAGGCAACCATGCACAAACTAAGAATGTTTTTGAAATTCATTTTAAATGGTAATCTTTGCAAAAGTAAATTATTGCGCGTATTAATTTTATATACTGAATTGGCTGGCTATTTTATAGCTTGTGTAAAACATTTGTTATTACGTCAAAATGATATTAAAATTTTACTCATACATTATCCTGTTAACCGAGAGGCTCCATTCGCTTTTAATCTCTCCAACAACCTTGTTAGTATTCAATATTCGGAAGATTCTGAGGTAAAAATCGCAAATCAAATTAGCGACTTTTCGCCACAAGTAATTCTGTGTTCAGGTTGGTCAAATAAGTTTTACTTGAATGTTATTAAAAAATATAAATCAACGTCAAAAAATGTAGTTTTTATAGATAACCAATGGTTAGGCAGCCCTAAACAATATGCATTGCGTTTGATTTCACCTTTTTGGTTAAGAAGACTTTTTCAAGCAACATGGGTGCCTGGTGAACCACAGAGCGAATACGCAAAAAAGTTAGGGTTTAAATACAATCAGATTTTTACAGGACTTTATGTAGCAGATTCCAATTTATTTAAACCCATAGGAGAATCAAAATTAAAACAAGGTGGAGTATTTCCTAAAGTAATGATAAGTGTTGCTAGATATATCGCTCAGAAGGACCTACCGACACTTTGGAAGGCTTTTATAAAAGCAAATGAAAATACAGGTAATCAATGGAAACTTAATTGTTTTGGATTCGGAGAACTCTATGATCAAAGAATTCAAAATCCAAATATTTCTCACCATGGCTTTGTTCAACCTGAAGCTATGCAAGCCTATTTGCCTGAAAGTGGGATTTATGTCTTACCTAGTTTATTTGAACCTTGGGGAGTAGCTGTTCATGAAATGGCCATGTCGGCATTACCCATGGTGTTAAGTGATAAAATAGGATCAGCTTCTTTTTTCTTAGATGATAGAAATGGCTATGTTTTTGAAGCAGGAAATGGTGAAATGCTCCAAGAAAAGCTTGAAAAATTAATGGCCCTCTCTGATGAGCAATTATGGAAAATGGCCGCTCATAGTTTTGAACAAGGTTCAAAATTAGAATTAGATAATTGGGTAGACACTTTAAATAAAATAATAGCATAATGTGTGGTATTAATGGTATAATCGGTACAAGTTTGAATGATGCAAGGGCTGTTATCGCCTCCATGAACGATACAATGAAACACCGCGGACCCGATGATTCAGGTATTTTTGCTATTGAAGGGGTTGGTTTTGGCCAAACGCGATTATCCATTATTGATTTATCTGCTGCCGGGCATCAACCAATGTTTTCAAATGATGGTGCCATTTGTATCACTTTTAATGGAGAGATATATAATTTTAAAACGATAAAAAGTCAACTTGTTGATTATCCTTTTACGACCCATACTGATACCGAAGTTATAATTGCGGCCTATCTAAAATGGGGGATTGGGTGTGTTGAAAAATTAGATGGCATGTTTGCATTTGCCTTGCATGATAATCGGATTAATAAACAATTTTTGGTTCGCGATAGACTAGGTGTAAAACCATTGTATTACTATGAAACCAATAAGAAGGAAATTATTTTTGCCTCTGAAGTAAGAAGTCTTTTGGCAAGTAATAAGGTTAAGAGAAGGTTGAATTCAAACGCACTAGGAGATTACCTAACATTTCAGACAATACCTGGCAATGATACCCTTATTGAAGGTGTAAAAATGTTGCCTGCAGGGGCATACATGACCATTGATAATAGTAAAATAGACATCCATACATATTGGTCTATAAACAATTATGTGGGTATCGAAACCGATAGGAAAACAGCGATTAGTAAGACACGCGAATTGTTTTTGAGCGCAGTAGAAAAACGTTTAATGTCTGATGTTCCATTAGGGGCATTCTTATCGGGTGGTATCGATTCAAGTGCCGTTGTCGCGGCAATGAGCGAATGTGGTGCTAACATTAATACATACAATATTAATTTTAATGAAAAACAATTTAGTGAAGCTAAATATGCCGAATTAATTGCGAAGAAGTTTAAAACCAATCATACACAAATTGATTTAAGTGCAAATGAATTTTTAGGAATATTTCCTTCAGCTTTAAAAGCGCTGGATCAGCCAAGTTGGGATGGTGTCAATACTTTTGTTGTTTCTAAAGCTGTAAAAGAAGCAGGTATTTCAGTGGCACTCTCTGGTGTCGGTGGCGATGAATGGTTTGGAGGTTATCCTGTTTTTAATAGATTAGGCGGAGGCTCACTTCAAAAACTAAAGTATATTCCGAAATCCATTAGACAACTAATAGCAACCGTTGCCAATTATACAAAGCAGGATTATTCTGGTGCAAAGAAATTTGAATTATTGGCAACAGATATGAGCCTTGAAAATAGTTATTATGCTATTAGAAAATTATTTACACAAGAACAAATAGATTCAATATTAAATCAATCATCTGGATTTAATCATGGCTATTTTCCGGCATCCAAACATTATAAAGATATTTCGATTGCGGAATGGGAGAATTATCTTAAACCGATGTTATTAAGAGATACTGACCAAATGGGAATGGCCCATGCACTCGAAATAAGAGAACCTTTTTTAGACTATCAATTGGTTGAATATGTATTATCGCTTCCGGACGAATTTAAGAAAGGCAATGCACCTAAGTCTTTATTAGTAGATGCCATGGGCGATCTAATTCCTCAAGAGATTATCCATAGACCCAAAATGGGTTTTGTTTTGCCATGGCAACAATGGCTTAAAAAGGAACTTAAGCCAATAGTTAATGATGGATTGGATGTTCTTTGTCAGCATCCTCAATTTAATAGAGCAACCATCAATGAATTGAGAAATAATTATTTTAACAACAAAAATAATATCCGATGGAATATGATTTTAAATCTAACGGTTTTGGGTATTTGGATTAAAAATAATAATATTGAATAAGCAACAGACAATATTGATATTTACTGATTGGTATGCCCCAGGTTATAGAGCAGGAGGGCCTATTCAATCTGTTTATAATTTAGCGAAACTATTAAGTAAAAATTTCAATGTTAAAGTAGTTACCAGAAATACAGATTATTCAAGTGCAGAAATATACGCGGAAATTATTCCTGATTTATGGACAAAGCATAGCCCCAATCACGAGGTAATATATTTATCGGCCTCGAATTTGAAGTTTAAAACAATCAAAAATTTATGTAAAACCCATCAAGCAGATATTATGCTGATCAATGGGTTATTTTCATTCTATTTTAGCATTCTACCATTGTTTTTTGCCAATTATTTAGGCAATACCAGAACTTTTGTTGCAGTTAGAGGTATGTTACACCAATCAGCTTTAAATGTTAAACCACTTAAGAAGCAATTGTTTCTTGCATTCGCCCGTGGATTTGGTTTATATAGAACAACTACACTCTTATCTACCTCTTCCTTCGAAAAAGATGAAATTACAAAGACATTAGGTCGCGTTAAGGTTGTTTCAGCGCCGAATATTCCTATAATTCCAAATGAAAATTTTGACTTCGATATAAAGAAATTTAAATCAGAAAGTGGTCAATTAAGATTACTTTTTCTTGGAAGAATCTCTCCTGAGAAGAATCCTGTAATGGTCTTGAAAGCACTTAAAGATATAAACCTTAACATAAAAATTAGTTTTGCCGGTGCTGGCCTTGATTCAGCCTATCAAAATATATTTGATACCGCAATGAGGGACCTTCCTAACAATATAGAAGTAAACTGTTTAAACGAACTACCGCATCAAGAAATTCTTAATTTATTTAAACAAATAGATGTCATGATTTTACCTTCGCATGGAGAGAATTTTGGCCATGCTATTTTTGAAAGTTTAGCCAATGCCACACCAGTTATCATTAGTAACAATACCCCTTGGAAAAATATGATGTTGGAAAAAGCTGGTTTAGAGGTTAACTCTAATAGTCTTGACGAAATAAGTAATGCCATTCAATATTTTAATAATCTGAGTCAATTGGAATACCGTGAATGGCAAATAGGATCACTTAATATGGCCTTGTCTTATATGGATAAAAATGATTTTGAAAAAATATATTCTACTATATTTAATGTTTAAGGACTTGTGTATTTCTGTATTGTATTTTTGTTAACATAATAATACATGGTGCTGTCCAAACTAGCTTTAAAAGGATTGGAAGTCCCCTTAGCACGCAGATTGCTATAAAATTTTATTTTGTAATTTTTTTCATCCAATTTTGAGTACTTGTTAAAATCGAATCGAAGTAACCGTTCATATACAGTGCCAGGTAATTTATAAGGTGTTAATGAATTCGTGTAATCCATTTTCTCTTGCCCAATGGCATACTGAAAGGTATTGGCCAGCCACAAGAAATCTGAGCCATGATTGCAAGTATGAAAAAAATCAATTCCATAAGTCAATTTTCTACCTGTTGTGTCCATAATAGGCACCAACTCCCAATTATTATTCTCATGCTTATATATTGCGAACCACTTATGTCCGCCATCTATTTGGTAGGCATTAAATAAATTAGCCTTTCCAAGTCCGATCATCTTTAATTTCTTATCGGCCAATTTATAGGTATCCCATTCCCTGAATAACCACACTACTTTTTTGAAATAATTATCAATTATAGGCGTATTGATTAGTACAAATAATAAAATTACAACCGAGTAACTATAATTAATGCGGGAGAATGGCCTTAATAACTTTAACGCGCTTGGATATATTTTTATTTTGCTGTCCTTCAGTGTAACCGTTGGTAAAAGTAATATAAATAGCAACCAAGCAAAATGAGCTAAAAATGAAGTATCGATAAAAAAGGTGATACCAGAGATATAGCAGAACATTGAAATATAAAACAGAAACCGTGTTTTTCTAAAAATAAAAAATGGAATCATTAAGGCTTGCATGGCTATATAGGCAAAGCTTGCTATTTTGCAAATTGTGAAATACAAACTTGAGTTTGAAAGATACCATGCTCTGAATGTTTCGAAGAATGGGCTCAGGAATGGATTGCACAACATCACACTAAATGCAGATCCATTTCCCCAATAAGGGTCTTTTAAATGGCCTTCTAGCGCATATAAATTGATAAGTCCCCAAAGGATGGCCAGTAAGTATTTGTAATTATTTATCTCAAGTAAAAAGTATTTGTCATTATTCTCTTCATCTTTAATTTTGTATTTGCTTAATGCATAGTAATAAGCGGCAAAATAAAAATGGATGAAGATGGTAATAACACTTCCAACAGTTGAGCATCCGAAATAAGAATCAAATTTAGATTGAAGTAAGGCAACGACTAGGGGTCCAATCCACCATTGACGCAGCATAGTTATTAGTATGAAAACAATATAAAGAATTGAAAACAAATATTCTTCAGTTAGCAATTCTCCTTGAAAATAGCAATAATCAATAAGTATTTGTGATGTTCTATATAATAAAATTAAACCATACAGGATGATAATTAGCCTAGTTTTCTTGATTTCATAGAATGTTTGACTTTCGATATTAATTGTTTTATTAGCGATCAATTAAACAAAAGTAGGATTTATATATTTAAATAATAGCAATAGCATTAATAAGTGCAAATATTGCATGTGTAAATTTCAGTGTAACCGAATTCAAAAAACACCTATTTTTGCATTACCTATATGCGCAAAACGGTTAATCTCGCCAAATTCGATAACAGTTCTTTTTTTAGAACAGGAGCAGGTTTTGTAAAGCGCGGCAGTTGGTTCATTTGCAACGGTTTGTTTTTTAAAACCGCCTTTCACTTTTATGGCATTAAAGTTATGCTTTTAAGACTATTTGGTGCTAAAGTCGGCAATAATGTTATAATTAAACCCCATGTAAATATTAAGTTTCCTTGGCGATTAACAGTAGGGGATAATGTTTGGATTGGTGAGCAAGTATGGATTGATAATCTAGATAATGTAAAGATTGGCAATAATGTGTGTATTTCTCAAGGTGCCTTTCTGCTATGTGGTAATCATAATTACAAGAAAGAGACCTTTGATTTGATGATTGGAAGTATTACGCTCGAGGATGGTGTTTGGATAGGCGCAAAGGCCATTGTATGTGGTCATGTAGTTTGCCATAGTCACAGTATTTTGATGGTTCAAAGTGTTGCAGTTAAAAATTTAGATGCCTACGGAATTTATCGTGGTAATCCAGCTGAAAAAATAAAGGAGAGAGTCATTGAATAATCCTAAAGTATCTATTATTACGATATGTTTTAATGCAGAAAAAACGATTGGACAAACAATTGAATCTGTCTTAAATCAGCAATACAATAACATAGAATATATCATCATTGATGGCGCATCAAAGGATAATACCTTGAGTGTTATTGAGCCATTTAGATTGCGTATCTCAAAAGTTATATCAGAACCTGATAAGGGCTTATACGATGCTTTTAATAAAGGTCTAAGATTAGCTACTGGCGATATCATTGGAATTTTAAATTCCGATGATTTTTATCCAAATTCAATGGTGATTCAAAAGGTTGTTAATATATTTAACAATAATGCTGGTGCAGAAGCAGTCAGTACTTCTGTTCAAATTTTCAAGAATAATCAATTTATTCAGCCTTTTAGAACCTATAAGGCGAAAAACTTCAAACTATGGCAATTTAGATTTGGTATGCAGCCACCACATCCTGGATTTTTTATTACAAAAGAAGCTTTATCTAAAGTAGGTTATTATAATGATCAGTATAGAATAAGTGGAGATTTTGATTGGTTATTGCGCGCCATACTTTTAAACAAGGTAAAAACAATTTATGATAATTTTATTACCGTATACATGCGCGACGGGGGCTTGAGTGCTTCGGGCTTTTCGAGTAAAAAAAGAATGAATCAAGAAAATTTGAAATCATTGCGCTCCAACGGAATCTATAGTAATCAATTGTTAATTTATTCAAAATATTTATTCAAAATTTTTCAATTAAATTTATTTCCAACCTCAAAGAAAAAGGCAGTATGAATAAAAAGAAAAAAATAGAATTTATTGTTAAAACATTAGAGGACCTATACCCTGAAACACCGATTCCGCTCGATCATAAGGATTCTTATACACTCTTAATTGCAGTTTTACTCTCAGCACAGTGCACAGATGAGCGCGTAAATAAAATTACACCAGCACTATTTAAAAAGGCAGACACACCATATAAAATGGTGAAATTGACAATTGAAGAAATAAGAGAAATAATAAAACCTTGTGGTTTATCTCCAGCAAAATCAAAAGCCATTTTTGGACTTAGCGAAATCATAATAAATGAACATAATGGTGCTGTTCCAGAATCCTTCGAAGCACTTGAAAGATTGCCAGGTGTTGGTCATAAAACAGCTTCTGTTGTGATGTCGCAAAGCTTTGGCCATCCTGCCTTTCCAGTTGATACCCATATCCACCGATTGGCAACAAGATGGGGTTTGACATCGGGTAAAAATGTAACTGAAACTGAAAGGGATTTGAAGCAATTAATTCCTGAGAAATTATGGAACAAAGCCCATTTACAAATTATATTTTTTGGAAGACAATATTGTCCAGCACGGGGTCATAATATATTAAATTGTCCAATTTGTAGCGTTGTAGGATGTAAAGACACCAAGGCCTAATCAAGTTTTTTTTTTAAGTAGTCTTGAATTAAATCATATTCGAACCCTTTTTGATTTAGGTATTTAATAAGTTTTTGTTCCTTTATATATTTCAATTTATCTTTTAGTGTAGCGTAATATTTTTCCGCCACTTTTTCTAAGGTTTTGATGTATGCTTCGTCATCTATTTCATTCAAGGCTTTTTTTATACTATAGTCGCTAATTTTTCTAAATTTTAATTCTTGTTTTATGCGTCCACGTCCCCATTGTTTTTGCCTAAACTTACCGCCTGCAAATAAAATGGCAAAGCGTTCTTCATTTACCAAACCACTAGTAACAACATGCGCCAATAGTTCATTGACATCATCGGTATTTAATCCAAATGAATATAATTTATCTTTTACCTCAGATTGACATCGTTCTTGATAATTGCAGAAATATTCAATCTTGGGCTTTGATTGTTGAATCGTAAGTTTTATATTTTTATCCATTACAAAAAACGCAGAATTTTTAAAACGCAACTTTTATAGTTGTATAACCCTTATCTGTATTTATTTCAGCTGTATAAATACCTTGCGGCAATGCTGAGATGTCAAAGGTTTCATTGCTGTTGAATAGGTAATTAATAACACATTGTCCCAAATTGTTATATAATCTAAACTGCCCATTACTTTCGGCACCTTCTAAGGTTAATTTGCTTCGGTCGGCATTTAAATAAAGTATCAAATGCTCACCAATTTTAAAGTTATTTATTTTACTCATTTGACTAGTGAAGGATGAATATACAGGGTAATGATCACTGGTTGTTGTTGAAAAATTAGCAATGTATTGATTTAAAGTAAAAAGCTTTGTCGAATTTAAAACATATTGTTTTTTCAAACGATTAGAAATTAGTTGATGGTCGATTGCATCAGGATAATTTGTAGTGGTTCCAATGTGTGCATTTGTAAATATTTGAGTGAGAAAAGTAAAATCAAAATTAGCATCTAACATGGGAGCGAATGGTGAAGGTAGGCTGTTGTATATGGACTCATCAATATCATCATTCCAATCACCTAGTAATATGCAATAATCATTGCGATGCTTTTTATTCAAATACATTTTCAACCATTGTCCTGATCTAATTCTACTGTTATAGGCACTTAATAATTCGCTTGACGTACCAAAATTTGCTTTTAGGTGTATAGCGATTAAATAGAGTGTATCTATACCCATAGGTATCAATGGCTTTAGAGCAACTTCAAATGGAAATCGCAAGGTGCTAAAACTATCTTTTTGCTGTGTCCCAATGAGTTCGCTTTTTATCAAAGTAAACATGGATTTTTTATATACCACAGCCGTTTTTTGTTCAGGTAAATAGTTGCAAATTTTGTATTTATATTCCGGCAATTGTTGCAACATAGAATCGAATACTAATTCATCTGATACTTCACAAAAGGTCCAAATATCAATATCACTTGCTCTAATAACATCGATAATATTCTTTTGTTGTAGCAGTTCATTGCTTGGTCCGTATCCCTTTTTACCTAACCAATTTAAATTCCAATTCGCGATTTCAATTTGCAGGCTATCGCCCACCTTTGGAACCTGAGCCTTCGCAAAGTTTGATACCCAAAGGCAGCAGAAAATTGCAACTAATGTTCTATTAAACTTCAATCGTTTTTCGTTTTTCAATAATTCTAATGGCTAGTGTTTTTATTAACCAAGTAAATAATAAGGTAGAGAAAAAGGTAAACATAGCGTAGACCATTATAGGTTTTTGCATTTCATTATTTCGCAACAAATTACCAGCAATTAATAGCGCAAGGGCTGTATTATGGAGGCCAACTTCAATGATAATGGTAATTTTGTTTTGAAAATCTAAACGAAAAAGATAACCAGTTAAATAACCGAGTAGGATGCCACTTAAATTTTGCAAAAGCACCCAAATACTTAAGGTTAAAATTTCACTACTTGATAGTGCAATGCCTCCTTTATCGGCGGGCACAAATATTTTCACCATGAAAATTATAAGCAATAAAGTTGGCAAAAGATATTTTAAAATTGGTTGTATTTTATTGGCTAACCTCGCAAATTTATTCCTTATTAATACCCCAATTGTAGCTGGGAATACTGTAACAAGTGCTATGTGCTGAATGGCATTCCAAACAGGTAATTCAATTAAAGTTGTATGATGAAAATAGTAGCCAATACCCAAATTTACAAAAATAGGAATGGTAAACATACAAAGTAAGCCATTCATCACAGTTAAGGAGATACTAAGTGCTACATTGCCTTTCAACAAATAACTCACCAAATTTGAAGTCACACCGCCCGGGCAAACAGAAATAATAATGAAACCAACTTTTATAGCGGGTGAAAAATCCGTGAATTTCATTAAGATAAATGCGGCGATAGGCAATAGAATCATTTGCGCAAACAGTCCTACAGTCAATGATTTAGGCATTACAAATAGTTGCTTAAAATCCTGTTTGGTTAAAATTAATCCCAAACTCATGGTGATAAATGCCAAGACTAGATCAATCAATATATCGATGTTGGAGAAGAGAGTATCTAGCATAGCAATGGTCTTTCAGCAATAAATTTGAACAAACCTACATTATTTTAAGCAATTTTCCTCGCCACCTATTATTTTTAATTAGTAGCGCTACCTGCTATTTTTTAATCAGTGGATTATAATTACTTTTGCAACACATTTAAAATAATAATAATATGATTATCGGTGTACCAAAAGAGATTAAAAATAATGAGAACCGCGTTGCGGTTACCCCAGGTGGCGTTGCTGAATTTGTTAAACATG
Organism: bacterium; assembly: GCA_029945665.1. Lineage (GTDB taxonomy): Bacteria > Bacteroidota > Bacteroidia > NS11-12g > UBA955 > JABMMZ01. The sequence continues at coordinate 69,727 of JAQSCZ010000114.1, forward strand.
GCCATACCGTGTATGTTCAAGGCACTGCAGGCGAAGGCAGCGGATTTTCTGATGAAGAATACAAGGAAGCTGGAGCGGCGATTTTAGCTACAATTGAAGAAGTATATGCAATTGCAGATATGATCATAAAGGTTAAGGAACCAATTGAAAGTGAATATAAATTAATCAAAAAAGATCAATTGTTGTTTACTTATTTCCACTTTGCAAGTCATGAACCATTAACCAATGCGATGATTGCTAGTGGTGCAGTTTGTTTGGCTTATGAAACAGTTGAGAAATCAGATAGATCATTACCACTTTTAATTCCAATGAGCGAAGTGGCAGGCAGAATGAGTATTCAAGAAGGTGCAAAATATCTTGAGAAACCAATGGGTGGAAGAGGTATATTATTAGGGGGTGTTCCCGGTGTTAAACCAGCAGAAGTATTGATTTTAGGAGGTGGTATTGTGGGTACGCAGGCAGCCAAAAGAGCTGGAGGCATGGGAGCACAAGTAACAATTATGGATGTTTCCATTCCGCGATTACGTCAATTAGATGATATTATGCCTCCTAACGTTTTAACAATGTTCAGCAGCTCATATAATATCAAAGCTGCAGTTAAAACAGCTGATTTAGTTATTGGAGGTGTCTTAATTCCAGGGGCAAAAGCACCACATTTAATCACCCGAGATATGTTAGCTACCATGAAAAAAGGTTCAGTATTAGTTGACGTTGCTGTTGACCAAGGTGGATGTTTTGAGACAACTAGACCAACAACACATGCTGATCCTACTTATGTTATAGATGGTGTAATTCACTATTGTGTTGCAAATATGCCAGGTGCAGTGCCTTACACTTCAACCTTAGCACTTACCAATGCTACACTTCCATATGCATTGCAATTGGCTAATATCGGTTGGGTAGCGGCCTGTAATAAAAACCAAGAATTAAAACTAGGTTTAAATGTGGTGAACGGTAAAGTTGTATATAAAGGCGTTTCAGATGCATTTAATCTTCCCTATACACCAGTAGAAGATGTATTAAATGCCAATGCATCTGCCTAAACTAAATAATTTATAAATAAAAAAATCCCGAATGAGATTCATTCGGGATTTTTTTTATAATTTTTTTTGAAGTCTTAATATTCGAATTGTCCGTATTCAGAATGAATGCTCAATTTAGTTTTAGCAGAGTTCTCAATTCTTCCAATCACTTTGGCATTGATATTAAAAGTACTAGAAATGGATATAATTTGATCAGCAAATTCAGGTTTAACATAGATTTCTATTCTATGACCCATGTTAAATACCTTATACATTTCTTGCCATGAAGTGCCACTTTGTGCTTGTATAGTTTTGAATAAAACAGGGGTTTCAAAGAGTTGGTCTTTTATTATATGCAAAGGTTGTTTAACAAAATGTAATACTTTGGTTTGACCGCCACCTGTACAATGAATCATGCCATGTATTTCAGGTTTTAGAGACTCAAAAATTGCCTTAATTACTGGCGCATAAGTTCTGGTTGGCGATAATACCATCTGACCTGCATTCAATGGAATCCCATTAATAGTATCTGTTAAGTCTAATTGACCGGTATAGGCCAATTCGGCTTTCAACTGTTCATCATAACTTTCGGGATATTTATCTCTGTATTTAGCGCTAAAAACGTCATGTCTCGCACTGGTTAAGCCATTGCTTCCCATACCACCATTGTATTGCTTTTCATAAGTAGCTTGTCCATCACTGGCAAGTCCAATTATAACATCGCCTTCCGCAATCCGATGATTAGAAATTATATCACTTCTTTTGGCGCGGGCCGTAACTGTACTGTCAACTATTATTGTTTTTACCAAATCGCCAACATCTGCAGTTTCACCACCACCACTTACAATATTTACGCCATGTGCTTTAAGGTCGGCAATAAATGATTCGGTGCCATTTATTATCTCTGCAATGACTTCACCTGGAATTCGTTTTTTATTTCTGCCAATGGTACTCGATAGAAGAAAGTTATCTGTAATGCCAGCACATAATAAATCATCAATATTCATAACGATGGCATCCTGAGCAATACCTCGCCATACAGAAATATCACCTGTTTCCTTCCAATAGATATAAGCTAAACTACTTTTAGTACCTGCGCCATCAGCGTGAATGACGTTACAATATGCCTCATCATTTCCTAACACATCGGGAATTACCTTACAAAAAGCTTGTGGAAATAATCCTTTATCAATATTGGCAATGGCTTTGTGTACATCCTCTTTTTGAGAAGACACACCGCGTTCAGCATATTTATCTGTTGGTTGCATATAAGGTTACAAAAATAAGCCTAGAAATTAATTAAAACTCACTTTTAATTAACTTTAATAAGTCTTTATCAATGTGGCCATTTCCAGAGATGATAGTTTCACCAAATAAATAATTATTTTCACCTTTAAAATCAACGACATTACCACCTGCTTCTTTCACCAAAAGTATACCAGCAGCAAGGTCCCAAGCATGTAAGCCATATTCAAAAAAACCTTCAAATCTTCCACATGCTACATAAGCCATATCCACCGCAGCTGACCCCATTCTCCTTAACCCATGCGTGCTTTTAAGCAAATGTTTTAAAACATTAATGTAGGCATCCATCTGCTCAAAATCATAATATGGAAATCCGGTTGCAATCAATGTTTTTGATAAATCAGTTTCACTGGAAACATTTATAGGATTGCCATTTAACCATGCGCCACCATTTTTCCATGCTGTAAAAAGTTCCTTTCTTCCAAGTTCGTAAACTGCACCTACTAATATGTCTTCTCCTTTAGCCAATGCCACACTGATGCTATAAACAGGCACATCGTGAATAAAATTAGTAGTACCATCAAGCGGGTCAATAATCCAATTATACATCGCACGTCCTTTGTCAGATGTATTTTCTTCTGTAATAAAACCAGCTTCCGGCATTAATTTGGAAAGTTCTTCGACCAATTGTTTTTCTGCATTAATATCAACATAACTAACCAATTGATTTAAGGCTTTAATTTCAACTTTATCAAGTGAGAATGCTCTTCTTTGTTCAATTATATATTCACCAGTAGTAATAATTATGCTATTGAGTTCAGCACTTATTTTTTGCAAATTCATATCAACGAAATTAATACTTAAAAGTATTATTTGAATTTTCTGTTTTTTTTTTGCAATATTGAAGAACCATTTTACTTAATAATTAAAACCTTATGTTTAAGATTTAACCTTTTAAACTACTTTTAATTGTTTCTAAAACAAGTCACAATTTTTTTGATATAAATTATAAATTATATACCCTTTGGCAGTTATTAGCACTATAATGAGTTGGTATTTTCGCAAGCGCATGGCAATGATTGAACATGTCATCGATCATGCTGAGGAAACGCAATTAAAAGTATTGAACCGTTTGGTAAATGATGCTAAACATACTGAATGGGGTCGTACTTATGATTTTAAATCCATTAAAACCTATAACGATTTTAAAGAAAGGGTTCCATTGCAAGATTATGAAACGCTAAAGCCATTTATCGATAGGATTATGAAGGGAGAGGAAAATATTTTGTGGCCAGGCGAAATATTGTGGTTTGCAAAAAGCAGTGGTACTACCAATGATAAAAGTAAATTTATACCCGTAAGTTTCGAAACTTTGGAAGAATGTCATTTTCAAGGCGGAAGAGATATCCTTACTTTTTATTGCGCCAATGTTACTGAGACACAAATATTTGATGGCAAAGGTTTATTAATTGGTGGTAGTCATAAAATCAACTCATTTAATGAGAATTCATATTATGGTGATCTCAGTGCAGTGCTGATGAATAATTTACCTACTTGGGTCAATTTATTAAAAACACCTGATAAGTCGATTGCCCTGATGGATGATTGGGAAGAAAAGCTAGTGAAAATGGCCAATCAAACGATTAATGAAAATGTTACGAATATCTCCGGTGTGCCTACTTGGACCTTGGTATTACTCGAAAAATTAATGGCAATGAAGGGTATAACAAATATTCATGAGCTATGGCCAAATCTTGAACTATATATCCATGGCGGTGTTAGTTTTGAGCCGTACCGAAAACCATTTAGTCATTTGCTGCAAGGTTCCAAAATGAAATATTTAGAAACGTACAATGCAAGTGAAGGTTTCTTTGGTATGCAAAATGATTTAACTAATAGTGCTCTATTGTTGATGCCCGATTATGGTATTTTCTATGAATTTATTAGAGTCAATGATTTAAACTCAGATAATCCAAATACCTATTTATTATCAGAAGTTGAAATTGGAGAAATTTATGCAGTCGTAATTAGCAATAACAGTGGTTTATGGCGCTACCAAGTTGGTGATACCATAAAATTCACCTCAGTTAAACCATTTAAATTTACGATCAGTGGAAGAACCAAGTTATTTATGAATGCATTTGGCGAGGAGGTGGTCATAGAAAATGCTGAAAAGGCCATTGCCCATGCCTGTCATGTAACGGATTGCAAAATTAGAGAATACACTGCGGCACCTATTTTTCTAAATAGCGATAAGAATGCTGGTCATGAATGGCTCATTGAATTTGAACAAGCGCCCCATAGCATTAGTGATTTCACAATTGCTTTGGACAATAAGTTAAAAGAAATTAATAGTGATTATGAAGCCAAACGTCACAAAGATATTGCGCTTAAGCTACCAACAATAACCTCATTGCCTAACAACACCTTTTATAATTGGTTAAAAAACAAGGGAAAACTGGGTGGCCAAAATAAAGTTCCGCGTTTGAGCAATGACAGAAAACTAGTAGATGAGATTTTAGGTCAGATTAGCTAGAGCATTTCGGCAATTTCACTACTTAAAATCGGTCCCAAAGCAACGCCCATTCCGCTCATTCTAACACATAGTAATAAATTTTCATTTTCGCGTTTTACAATGGGTAATTTTTCTTTTCCCATTGCCATTATGCCGCTCCAATGCATATCTATTTCGAAATGGCGATTTGGCAGGACAATCGTTCGTAAATAATTTTCAAGAAATTCTTTAATTTCAAGGCTGCCTTCAAAATCATAGGTTGTTTCCTTGTCCTTAAAATGATTTCTACCACCACCTATAAGCACGCGGTTATCAATATTTCTAAAATAAATATAGCCCTTGTCGCTATGAAATATACCATCAAAAGGCAGGTCTTTAATAGGATTAGTTATTATAATTTGGCCTCTAGCTGGCACCACATCGAGTTCTGGAAATAGTATACTGGCAAAGGAATTATTAGCGATAATTAATTGATTACATGAAATTCTCAAATTGTCTTCATTTGATAATTCATAGCCCTCATTTGTTCTGGCTATTGTTTTAACATCATATCCATAAAATGGAGTAATATGAAGGCTATGTGCTTTATTAGCAATAGTTTCATTCAACATACCCGTATTCAACATGCCTTCATGTCTGTTATAAAAACATGTTTTAAGCACATTCATTTCTAATGTATTTCCTTTTTTAATTTCAAAAATATGGTCTAAACCAGTAACGGATTTTAATTCTGAATTTATTAAATCAAGATTGTTAAGTGCAGCCTCAAGATCAATTGATTGTTGATTATCGAAAATCTCATAACTACCAGTTGGTCTATATCCAATAGCCTCGGTACCAAATTCTCTAACCAATTGTGTGATGCCTTTTCTCCTTTTATTTGCCAATTCCATCACTTCATTTTTTGAAGAATGTTTTAGATCATCTAAAATTTCACTGATGCTTCCAAAGCAAGCAAATCCGGCATTTCTAGTACTTGCTCCGAGAGGTAAAGGGTATTTATCTACCAAAGCAATGCGTGCAGAGGGGTGTTTTTCTTTTATTTTTATTGCAATTTGTTTGCCTATAATTCCTGCGCCAAGTACAATGAAATCAAAGGTCTTCAGCAAAATTGAACGTTCCCAATAGGATGGATAAAATGACATTTTTTAATTTTTTTTAATTTTTTTTGAAGGGAAAATAAATTTATTTCTATATTTGCACCCCCGTAAGGGTACAAAGTTCTGAAAAAAATGCGAGAATAGCTCAGTTGGTAGAGCGCAACCTTGCCAAGGTTGAGGTCGCGAGTTCGAACCTCGTTTCTCGCTCATTTATGAAAAGGTGAAAAGCCCATTAGTGGGCTTTTTTAATTTTCGCTACTAGTTGCCCAGATGGTGGAATCGGTAGACACGCAGGACTTAAAATCCTGTGGCTTCACGGCTGTGCGGGTTCAAGTCCCGCTCTGGGTACATTTAAGCCTTATTATCTAATTGATAATGAGGCTTTTTTATTTTATTGGGTAACATGTAAGTAACAATTTTTTTTACCTTTATTGTAAACAGTAACAATTTCTTATGACGGATAGTATTTTAGCAAAAGATATTATGCTCTCGATTCGGTTGTTTAGTACTTAAAAAGTTATCTGAATTTAAATCAAATTAATACTTTAGTATAAAGATACTAAAATCGTAGTTTTGAGTTAAAACTGGAGCGTTTCAACAAATATCTTTGTTCGAAATGTTAATTTAAATGTCTGATAATTAAATTTATACATAAAATTGAATATCTTTTTTTAACATTCTATTGATTCTTAAATCTTTTTTTCTAGCTTTGAGTAAGGCCTTTTGATTTTATGAGTATTTATACTTATTAAGTATTAAAACTCAGTCATTTGAAGGCAACACAGCAGTTGGAATAAGATTCTCTAAAACTAGGATTTTGTTTCAACTTAAAAACACAAAACTATGAAACAAAAACTCTACTTAAGGGTCATTTTATTGGTATGTATTGGTCTCAAGTTCAACTTGAGTCGAGCACAAATTCCTACCAGGTTAATTATTAATCCTGGATTTGAATCGCCTGTTATGGGATGCGGTTCGCCTAGTTACAGTTTCTACCCTCAGTCCAGTGTACCTGGATGGAAAACTTTAGACAGTATTCCAGCCCCTACAGTTAATTGTGGATCATCTGGAACCAATAAACCTTATCTAATTGAATTATGGGGAAACGGATTCAACAGTAGGTCGTCCCACTCAGGGAATCAATTTGCTGAGATTAATGCAAGCGCTGCTACCTTTTTATATCAAGAAATATGTGTAATAGCAAATGAGGTTGTACCTTTTTCAGTATGGCATTTACGAAGAGCTGGTTCAGGTACAGGTGAGCAAATGGCTGCAGAATTAAAAACCACCACGAACATAAATATTGCCTCAGCCACCACCCATACCGCCGGCAGTTCATGGTCCAACTATACTGGAAATCTTACCAATAATAGTATAACAGGAATGAAAAAATATGGATTTAGAGCCATTTCAGGAGGTAGTTTAGGTAATTTAATAGACGACGTAACTATTACACTAAGACCTTTAGTGGATATTAATGCTTTTTCATTTTCAACAGTATATGAAACGGATAGTAATTACCTTTATTTATATTTAAACGGAACACTCACTGGATCTGCCACTGTAACACTTACAAAATCTGGATCTGCAACCTATGGAAGCGATTATTCAATTGGCACACCAAATAGAGGAACAAGAGCAGTGAATGGTTCCGGAACCATTACTCTAACGCTTCCTGCTGGAGATTATAATCCCAATCAAGCTTCGGGTTCAACACTTGGATTAATAAAGATACCTTTCTATGTTATCAATGAAAATGTCTACGAAACCAATGAAACCATCATATACTCTGTAACAAGTGCAGCAAACGGAGGCAATGGAAATGCAGCTTTGGATTTAG
>JAQSCZ010000115.1 GCA_029945665.1 bacterium
CGCCGTCATTGAAATCCCAATTACTTCCGAATTCACCTTGGCTAATTGTTGAGTTATTTGTGAAAGTGAATAAATCATTTTCGCAAGAACCTGTAGTATGTGTAAATGCTGCAACAGGGCGAGCAAACTCATATACATTCTTAGAATATACATTGGTACAACCGTTACCTGAAGCATTCAAAGTTACTTTGTAACCACCGGCAGCAGCATAAGTTCTAGAAGCATTTACTGTTGTTACTGTCGGAGAACCATCACCAAAATCCCATACATAAGACAAAGTACCTGAACCGATGGTTGTAGTGTTGATCATACTTACTGCATTGCCTTCGCAAGCATTGGTATTTTTGAAACTTGCAGCAGGTATTTCATTGACATTTATTGTTTTTGTAACCGTTGTAACATAACCGAAAGGAGATGTAACAACAGTTAATTTCACTTGGTAAGTACCTGGGCCGTTGTATTTATATACAGGACTGGTAGCATCGACAGTTGGAGAACCATCACCAAAATCCCAAGTACTCAATAAAGCTCCGCTTGATACGGTTGAGGTGTTTTCAAAGAAAATATCATCTTTATCGCAAATGATTGAAGGTAATTTAAAATCAGGTACTCCTTGTGGTGCAACTAATATATTTCTTACATAAGTTGTATCGCAACCTGTAGCAAAATCGCTCACTTTAATGGATATAGTAACCAAACTATCTACCAAAGATAAAGCTGGGTTAAAGGTGATATAAGCATTTGTAGTACCCACAGGATTACTGTAAGTTAACTGCGCAGGAGCCACTGCATATCCATATTTGGTAACACCACTTACACTTGCCAACCATTTTGAACCACCATTAAATAGGTGATCGGCGTTAGTATAGTTAACTCTTGATGGCGCACTGAGATCGTAAACAATGGCTTGTCCATTGGTCGTAATATCTGGCTTACCAGTAATATCAAATACTGCCTTTGCTGCAGATTTTGTGGTATTGAACGTAAGATCACTGCCACCTGGCGATACTTTAACATTAAATGTATAAGTTAAAGTATCATTCAATGGATTATCGTCTGCATCCAATAAGAATATTTTCACGGTTTGGATACCAGATTTACTGAACTTTACTGGATTGAAAGAAACTGTTCCAGAATCTCCAATTGCAATATTGTTAGTTACTAAAGCAGAACTTACTAATACACCATTAACCGACATGCCCATTGTGAAACCAGTCACAGCATCAATAAAGTTATTTTTCAAGGTAACCGTTGGAGCTACAGTGTAACCTGAACACTCATTAGCGTTTGGAGCAAAGTCACTGCTTACGTTTGCAATATCTAAATAGCCCTCCAAAGCACCTCTGTCATTTTTTGCTGTATTTCTCAATACTTGATTAGCATCTTTAATATCCAATGCATCGTAAGGAATATTATTTTGATTCATTAAAGTATTTGAACGGTAGTCGTAGGTTGCAGGATTGTTCCATTTTGGATCTCCAAATTTTTCGTTCGAACCAGGCGCACTGCTAGAAGCCCATGCAGTAAAAGAAGTAACAGATGCAGATGGCGTATACCACCTTTGGTTACTTACTGAACTGGTGTAATACGAGTTTCTATCAACTTTTATATTTGATGAATTGGTATTATAACAATACAACATATAAGCGTAGTATGCATTTCTCACATCTATAATATTACCTTGAATATTTACAGCTGAATGATAATACATATAAGAATAAATGGCATAAATAAACTGACTTCCATAGCCCGATTGGTTGCCATCTATAACAATTGTATTTTGTCTGATATTTTGAGTGTATGAACCACTGTTATAGGCTTGGGTATAGATACCGCGTTGACCATAATAACCAACGTTATCGGCTATTAAGTTATCCGTAATATTCTCGTTGTAATTGTAATAAGTTGTTATTCCATAGACATATCCTTGGTTGCTTGCACTCATATTTGCAATAATCTTATTTCTTTGAATATTGACATATCCATAAGCTGATTGGTAAGAATAATACACATCCCCCATTGAGATTCCTGTCATGTAATATCCATAAGCTTGATTTTTTCTAATAATATTATCATTCACATTAATGAAGTTGGTATTCGAGTTATATAAATAATACCCTGCTATTGCTTGGAAGTAATAACCCGCACTTAAATTATTCTCAATTAGATTTCCACTAACTGAGGTCTCAATTCCACTTGCGTTTTGTGGGTTATAGATATAAATACCTTTCCAATAATAACTACCATCGCAATTCTTAATAGTATTATTATCAATATTATAGGCCAAAGCGTAATAAACATACCAACCATAGTGGTTGGCAGAGCTATTAGCCGCTGTGACATCATTGTTATCAGCAACATTACCTTTTATATCCATGTAATACCCATAGAAAATGTAACCATGATAATTATTATAAAGGGATGTTAAATTTTTGGTATTGTTGTTTGAAATAGAAAAACGGTTAGTCGTATTATTTAAACCTTGGTTTTGGTAGGTATAAAATGCATAAGTTGTACTATGTGAAGAGGAAGGTGAAGAACCCACAAAAGGCCAATCGTGTAAATTGTTGCCATCTAACTTGGTTGAACGGTTGGTTGAGTATGCATAGTAGGAATAGATTCCATATAGCGCCGAATTGCAATTGGCAGATGAAGCATTCGCTCTTGAAATATCGTTATTTAATACTTGAATACCGTTAGTATAGTATAAACGTATGGCCATATAGTAAAAGTTCTGAATGGTATTGTCCGTAATCGTATTGTCTTGTGCAGTATTCGAATATGACGAACTACTACCAGAGCAAGTGATACCGTAAGTTGGTCCAGGGCTGTTAGAATTCGTTGTACGCATTAAATTACCTGAAATGGTATTGTTTGTTCCATATGAAATAGTATTGGTTGCAGCGACAGATGTAGCAGAGGATGAAAATGAAATATACGCACCACCAGAAGTGGTTTTAGTTGACATCGCGCTAAACTCAATGGTACCATTTGATATGGTATTGTAATCTGCCCCCTTAGAATCAGAACCGAAAGTAATTCTGTAACCTTGGGCATACTGAGATGTCGTTGTATTGCGAACAATTAATTTATCGAAGGTAAAATAATCGGCTCCATTAATTAACACTACAGCATCTGAAATAGAATATTCAAGATATTTACCATTTCCATTAATCTTAACAGTGTTGGTAGATGAAGTACCTGCAATTGGAGGGAAGATAATTTGTTTGGTTTCGACAATGTCGGTATTCACGTTCACAACTACAGCGCCACTAACACCATTGAACGCAATGCTATCACTGAAATCATGCCAACTAGCAAAGTTAGTTCCACCGGTTGCAACAGTGTTGTCAATTGTATAGGCGCCCGATAGCTGGGCAGAAAGTGAGCCCATTGTACCTAAAAAGACTACGGTCAGTAGCATTTTAAGTGTTTGATTAAAATTGTATTTTATATTCATATTGATTTGGTTGATTAATTCATATTTAAAAATACCAGGAGGATTCATTGAAGTCTTATGTAAAAAATGTACTAAAAATTTTATATAGATGAATCCTCACTGGTAATGTCTTTGCCTTTTATTAAGCAGCAATTTTAAAAATAATTATTTTTTCTAATTTGACTAAAGTCAAATCCGTTTGATATAATTTATTAATTTTGCGGAAATTTTTACATAAAAATGACAGAAGTTGAGCAGAAAATTAAAGATTATTTTTTAAATTACGAGCCTATTTGGTGCGCTATATCACAATCAACCACCGCAAAACTAAGTAAACACCTTGTAACAACCCATTACAAGAAAAATGATATAATATATCGTGAAGGCACATTTCCTCGAGGTTTATATATAATAAAATCTGGAATTGCTAAATTACACTTTATAAATGCTGACGGAAAAGAACAAATTGTATACATGCTCAATAAGAATGAAATGTATGGGTACCGCTCCTTATTTACTGAATCGCCTAGTTTATTTTATATTACGGCTATTACCAATTGCGAAATTGATGTTATAGATAAAGATAATTTCTTAAAAACAATTAGAGAATCTCAAGATTTGAATGCCTATTTTATGAAGATTTTAGCTTTAGAATTTCGTGTACTATTTAACAAATTTACATTCTTTACCCTCCGCCCAATTACAGAGAAAATTGCACTCTCCTTATTAATTTTAGCACATAAGTTTAGTGATACTAATCCTAAAACCATCAAATTTCCGAAAGGGGAAATCGCTTGCTATGCAGGTACAATTCTAGAAACCCTATCTCGTCAGTTAAAACACCTAACGAAAATAGGTGCCATAAAAAATAACGGGCGAATAATTACAATTGAAAACGAAACCTTACTTTTTGAAATTGCTAATTTATAATTATGAATATTTTGCACACAGAGTAACATTTTCCTATTTTCTGCGTTAGTATAGACACATACAAATTCACTTCAAACACGATTGAAACTATTCAATTAATCCATTTGTAAAATATCATTTACCTTTGGCCTATAATTTGTATTTAACTACAACAAGTATCTAACTATGGAAAGCAAAATAAATTATTTCAATCAAACCATGAATGAAATAGTTTTTGAAAGTAAAAACAAGACTTACGGCGCTTTCCAACTTCGTAAGCTTTACGCTAAAAATCACAAAAGAGCACTCATCTTTGTCCTTTCAATTTTTGTATTGAGCACTGCAGCCCCTTTTCTTATCACATATCTAAATCTATTCAATGAAGATATACCATTAATTATTGAAACAAAATCCTATGATTTAACAGCGCCTCAGTCTATAAAACCTTTGGTGCCAATCAAACCACCTCCCCCCAAAATAGACGAGGTGAAGGAGCCAACTGAAAAATTTATTGAAATAGAAGCGGCTAAAAAAGATCAAATTAATGATCCGCCACCGCCAAAAATAATCGATTTGGCTAAAAAAGAAATTGGCAATATCAAAAAAGATTCGGTAGATAAAAATACATCGGATTCAAAAAATGATAACGCCAGCGATAATTCAGGCGAAGGGAAAGTTTGGAACCGACTAGAACACCCACCCAAATTTATTGGCGGCGAGGATGCATACGCTCAGTTTCTATTTGACAATTTAGATTACCCTTTAGAGGCTGAAAAAAAGAAAATCGAGGGTACTGCTAGGTTATATTTTGTTGTCACACAAGATGGCAGTATTGAGCAGATAACCATTATAAAATCTACTGGCAACAAGTTGTTAGATGAAGAAGCTATTCGGGTAATTTCAATACAACCTAAATACAAACCAGGGACACAAAATGGGCACCCGGTTAAAGCAGGTTTTGTACAAGAAATATCTTTCAGTATTCCTCAATAACCTACCGATCCTATTCTCTGCAGTTCGACATTCAATTGTTACAATAGATCCATCATTTTATTAATAGCTTTTGAAACTACTCAAAGCCAATGTCAAGAGGCATTTTAAGTATTTTTTTCCTACCAAACATTTCCTTTAAAAATAGAACCGTTTGATCAAGTCATTATTGACCTATTGTCGGACGCGCGGGTAAGACTCCGTTGAAATTCAGACAATGGTTTCTTTCATTATGATTGATAGAGCTCTTTTAAAACAAAAAACAATTCCCTTAAAATAGCAGGGTGGTTATTGGGACTGTTCTTATTTCTAATTGAATCTATTGTATTCGCCTTAATTTATTATTCAACTTTTTTCAGGGAAGCTTTCTGAGTGATCCCAATAACAAGAATTAACGCCCCTATAACAGTCCAAATAAGCAATTCTACTTCAATTGGAATCGTTGTAAAATAGGTTAAAAACAAGGTAACAATAATAAGTAAAAGCCCAACAATAAATGGCGTAACAGCAGACTTTGCAAGTCCTTTCTCACGCATATTGCTTTTGTTAATACTGTATCCAAAGTATATTAAAAGACCAAAATCAAGCCATACGATAAGTCGCAACCAATTGGTCCAACCTAAGCCCAGAATCATAAGAAAGCATACGAGCATACCTAGAATTGGGATGAATGGCACCAATGGTGTTTTAAATTTTCGCGGTAAATCAGGATCGGTTTTACGAAGAATAATAACTGCTGCGCACACTAAAATAAAGGCGAACAAGGTTCCGATACTCGTCATATCACCAACCACATCACCTGGAACAAAAGCCGCAAATAATCCAACGATTACAAGAATTACTAAATTGGCTTTGTAGGGTGTTTTAAATTTGGGATGCACATCGCTAAAAAATTTAGGCAAAAGACCATCTTTTCCCATGCTGTAAAAAACCCTCGACTGACCAAGCAACATGACTAAAATTACACTACTAAAACCAGCTAAAATAGCAATCGTTACAAAATTACCAAGCCAAGCATAGCCCATCATATATTTATTAATTACAAATGCTACGGAGGCTTCTTTACCTGTTGTTCTGAAGTCTTCGACAGTTGCCACTCCTGTCAGTACATGCGCAAACAGAATATACAATACTGTACAAATTGCTAGCGAACCCAAAATACCCCAAGGCATATCTTTACCCGGATTTTTTGCTTCTTGAGCAGCAGTGCTAACAGCATCAAAACCAATAAAGGCAAAAAATACGACACCTGCAGAACCTACTATGCCCCAAAATCCACCGAAATTATGTGAAATACCTTGTGAATCAATATATTTTGAAGCTTCTGGTATATAAGGTGTATGATTCTCTGCTAGCATAAATCCCCACCCAATTGAAATTATAAGCAGCACAATGGCAACCTTAACCACCACTATCAAATTATTAAAAAAGGCTGATTCTTTGGTACCGCGTATTAAAAGAAGACTTAATATTGAAACGATGCCAAAAGCAGGCAAATTAATGATTCCGTGAACCCCTGTGGCAGAAACTTCAAATGGACTATGACACCATTGATAGGCCACCGCCTTGACATGAAAGACATTTACCAACAGGTTATTTAAATATTCGCTCCAAGCAATTCCCACTGTGGCAGCTCCTACTGCATATTCTAAAACAAGATCCCAACCGATTATCCAAGCAAATAATTCACCCATTGTAGCATAACTATAGGTATACGCACTTCCTGCAATTGGAATTGAGGACGAGAGTTCTGCATAGCAAAGACCAGCAAGCGCACAACCCAATGCTGCCAGGATAAAACCCAAGGTAACAGAAGGACCTGCATTTTGGGCCGCTGCTGCAGCCGTACGAACGAATAAACCAGCACCTATAATAGCCCCAATACCCAATCCAACAAGACTTCTTCGACTTAAGGTCTGTTTGAGCTGGTGCGTGCCTTCTACAGCGTCGGCATGCAATGAATGAATAGGCTTTTTAGTTAGTAATCCCATATAAATTTATAAATAAGGCGCAAGATGCATATTTTTTCGGCAAAATGGAAATATCAAGGCGTATTTGAAGGAAATTCTGTGCAATCAATGGCCATTGAGCGGCCTTTTCAATAAGGTCAATTCCATTTTTATTTATTCAAGGGAACTTAAAAACTTCACCTAAATATTTAATATGACTGTCAGAAAGCTTGCACAAGTATACGTAATATTGTAAATTGCACCAAGTAATAACATATGAATCTAATAGAATTCTGAATGTCCGCAAAGTATCATAACCCTGTAATACTAGCAATAACGAGCCTG